>JACPZS010000017.1 GCA_016195385.1 Verrucomicrobiota bacterium | reverse complement strand
TCGCGGTGCTGGCGACGGTCCTGTTCCTGATCATCAAAACGCACGGCGCGGATTTGGCCGCGCCGGCCGATCCTTCGGAACCGTATTCAGCGGCGCGACCGGAATGGTATTTCATGTTCCTCTTTCAATTCTTGAAGTATCAAAACGATCTCTTTGGCTGGCTGCCAGGCAACCCTGAAATCTGGGCGGCGATGGTGATCCCCGGCTTGCTGATGGGTATTGTTTTCACCATGCCGATCCTTGGGCGTTGGCAGTTGGGGCATCGCTTCAACATCGGAATGCTCTGGGCTTCGCTGGGCGGTGTCGCGCTGCTGACCTACCTCGCCTACGCGCAGGATCGCGGAGATGCGAATTACATCGTGGCCGCCCGCGAAGCCGCGCAGGCGTCCGAGCGAATCACCGTGCTCGCACAAGCGCCCAGCGGCATTCCGCCGACGGGCGCGGTGACGCTGCTGCGCAATGATCCGCTCACGCAGGGGCCGAAACTTTTTTCCAAAAACTGCGCGAGTTGCCATCGCTTCGGCGGACACGACGGGCTGGGCAACCAACCGAAAGATCCCGCGAGCGCTTCGGACTTGAAGGGCTTCGCCAGCCACGAATGGCTGGCCGGCCTGCTTGATCCGCAGCGTATCGGCACCACGAATTATTTCGGCGCGACGAAACACAAGGACGGCAAGATGGCCGGCTTCGTGAACAAGAAGGTTGGAAAGTATTCGGTGGAGCAGCGCGAGAATTTGAAGAAAGGCATCGCCGCGTTGTCTGCCGAGGCGCAGCTCAAATCGCAGCGCGCTATCGACACACGCGATGCTTCCGTGATCAACGAAGGCCGGGCGTTGCTGACAGGCGATCTCTCTTGCACCGAGTGCCATCAATTTCGCAAGAAGGACGAAGACGCCACCGCGCCGGATCTCACCGGTTACGGCTCGCGCGAGTGGCTGACGAAGATTATTTCCAACCCGACCCACGAAAGTCTCTACGGCAAACGCAACGATCGGATGCCGAAATTCGGCGACGATGAAATCCTCGACGCGCACGCCATCGGCTTGCTCGCCGACTGGTTGCGCGGGGATTGGTATGAGCCGGCACGGTAAGGTCGAAGGCAATTGAGCGCACGTAGTGATACCTTCCGTTCCAATTCTTAGGCGGTTGTTCTCTGTGCCAGATGGTCCGCGTCGCTGGTATCAAGTCATTATTTGGTGGGAGTTGAGGCGTATCCCTTACAACGCCATCGTGGGGTTTGTTGGCATCGTGTGTCTTTTGGTTTTCGTCCTTCTAGCTTCGCAACGTCCGAAACAATTCGAGGATGGGCCGGAGCCGATTGCTATTCTGCTCTTTGGATTCGGGGCCAATTTCTGTTACACAGGTGGCTGGATCGCTGAGTTGATCGCTCGCAGCTTCTGGCGAAACCGGACAGCGCATTTCGGCCCCGTGATGTTCAGTCTCGGACTTTTGTTTTCGGTTGCACTCTGTTTTCTTCCGCCGCTATTCGTCGCACTCATTTGGATTACAACTCGGCCATAATTCTGCTTTCACGATATGCTCGAAGAACTTTTCGACATCGTAAACGAGCGCGACGAAGTCATCGGTCAACGTCCGCGCAGCGAAGTGCATCGGCTTGGACTCAAGCATCGCGCGGTGCATGTACTCGTTTTCAACGCGCGCGGCGATTTGTTTCTCCAGAAACGCTCGATGAAGAAGGATTGTTTCCCTGGCGCGTGGGACTCGTCGGCGTCCGGACATCTCGAGGTCGGCGAGAGCTACGACGCCTGTGCCGTGCGCGAGGTACGCGAAGAAATTGGTCTCGTGCTCGCGGAGACGCCGCAGCGCCTGTTCAAGATCGACGCGTGTCCCGAAACCGGCCAGGAGTTCGTCTGGATTTACCGGTGCAACGCCGAAGGCCCGTTCACGCTGCACCCCGAAGAGATCGAACGCGGCGATTGGTTTTCGGCGCGGCAAATCGACGATTGGGTTCAGCGGCAGCCGGACGATTTCGCGGGCGCGCTGACTTTGATCTGGCGCAAGTTAAAGGAGTTTTCGTAAACGCGCGCCGAGTTTCCGCTTGTCGGTGGCGGCTTCCAACGCAATCGTCGGCGCATGGAATTGCCGAAAATTACTCCGTCCGCCATCCGCGCGATGAAGGGCCGCGAGCGCATTGCCGCGCTCACGGCGTACGATTTCCCGATGGCGAAACTGCTCGACGACGCGGGCGTGCCGCTCCTGCTCGTGGGCGATTCGCTCGGCATGGTCGTGCTGGGCTATCCTGACACCACGCACGTCACGATGGCGGAAATCGAGCATCACGTCCGCGCCGTGGCCCGCGCCAAGCCACGCGCGCTCGTCGCCGCCGACTTGCCGTATCGCAGCTACGAAACCGCCGAAGCTGCGGTCGCCAACGCGCGCCGGCTCACGGCGGCGGGCGCAGAAGCCGTGAAAGCCGAAGGCGGACGCGAGATCGCGCCGCAGATTCGCGCCATCGTCGCAGCGGGGATTCCGTTCCTCGGTCATCTTGGCATGTTGCCCCAGCACGTCGTCGAAGAAGGCGGCTATCGCATCAAGGGCAAAGTTGAAGCGGAGCACGCGGCGCTGGTGGACGATGCGCAGGCGCTGGTGGACGCCGGCGCGTTCGCGGTCGTGCTCGAACTCGTCACCGCGCCGGTGGCGAAGGAACTCACCGCCAAAATTTCCATCCCGACGATCGGCATCGGCTCGGGTGCCGATTGCGATGGCCAGATTTTGGTGACGACCGATCTGTTCGGCACGTCGCCCGGCTTCATTCCCAAACACGTGAAACTCCGGCTGAATCTCGCCGAGCAAATGCGCGCAGTCGTGGCCGAGTGGCGTCGCTCCTTGTAATCCGGCGAGGCGGCAGGGCATTTTCACCCCCCTTGAGTTGACACGCCTGCTTGGTTTCGCCAGCTTCGTCACGAAAATCAAAAAATCCTATGCGCCATTTCTTGAGCTTGATTTCCGTTTTGAGTTGTTGTGTCGCTTCAAGCCTCGCCGCCGATTGGCCGTGCTGGCGCGGGCCGGATGGACTCGGCGTAAGCGCCGAGAAGAACCTGCCCGTCCAATGGTCGAAGGAGAAGAACATCATCTGGAAGCTGGCGCTGCCCGGCAAAGGCGCGTCGTCGCCGATCATCGTGGGCGGGCGCGTGTACGTCACGGCGCAGACGAGCGACGACGGCCTGCACGTGCTGGCCATCGACCGCCAGCGCGGCGAAGTCGTGTGGGATCGCGAGATCGCCCGCGGCAAACTCAAAGCGAACAACCTGCACAACATGGCCACGCCCACGGCAGTGTCGGACGGCAATTTTATTTGGGCATTGTTCGGCACTGGCGATCTCGCGTGCCTGGATCGCGCCGGAAAAATTATCTGGCAGCGCAACTTCGTGAAAGAATACGGCGTCATCAAAACGAATCACGGCTACGGCACGTCGCCCATGCTGCTCGATGGGAAAATTTACGTCGCGTGCATGCACCAGGGCCCTTCCTACTTCCTCGCCGTGGACGCAAAGACCGGCAAGAACGTGTGGAAGAAAGATCGCAATCTCGGCCCGACCGACGAAGCGCAGGATTCTTATTCGAGTCCGATCTTCGTGAGCGTGGCTGGCCGCAAACAAATCGTGCTCGCCGGTTCCGAGAGCGTGAACGCCTACGAGCCGGCGACCGGCGGCGAGATTTGGACGTGCGGCGGCTTCAAAGTTCCGCATCCGTACGGCCGCACGATTGCCGGGCCGACGGCAAGCGATGGCATCGTGATCAACGTCGCCTCGGGATTTCAGAATCGCGGCTTCACCGTCGGCATCAAAGCTGATGGCAGAGGCAACGTCACTCAATCAAACAAGCTCTGGACTTCGAGCAAGTTTTCCGCAGATTGCCCGACGCCCGTGGTTTATCGCGGAAATGTTTACTCGATTCGCGACGACGGCATGGCGTCTTGCCTTGATCTCAAGACCGGCGAAGCGCATTGGCAGGAGCGGTTGTTCACCGCGAACGTGAAGGTTTCGCCAGTGGCGGGCGACGGGAAAATCTATTTCACCAGCGGCCAGGGAAACTGCGTCGTCGTCAAAGCCGCGACCAAACTGGAAATCCTTTCGACCAACGAACTTAACGAAGCGACGCTCTGCACGCCGGCGATCAGCGGCGGGAAAATTTTCCTGCGCACCGAGGGCGGGCTGTATTGCGTGAGCAAGTGAGAGCCTTTCGCGCATGATTTTTCGCCAGCGCTTTGCGTTCATCGCCGTTTCGGTATTCGCCTTTGTTGCAGCCTTGCTCTTGCACGAGAGAATTCGCGAGCCTGCTTACCAAGGCAAACGACTTTCTGCGTGGTTGATGGATTTGGATCGTTCCGGGGCAGGCGCTGAAAACTTCACCGCCGAGAAGGAGGCACGGGCCGAAGAAGCGATTCGCCAGATGGGTGCAGAATGCATACCGGTGCTGCTGGACTTGCTGCGCTCGCATAATTCCCGACTCATGCTCAAGCTAATCGAGTTCGGTCAAGAGCACGAATTCGCGGAGAAGTTGGTGGCCAAGTTCAAATTCAGCGACGCCACGGCAAAAGCTGAGTTGGCCAAAGATGCGTTCATGGTGCTCGGCGAAAAGGCAAAGCCCGCCATTCCCGAACTGATGAAAATGCTCAACCGCTTGGTGTCTTCGGATTGGGATGAAGTTGCCCACCGGGCAGGTGGAGTATTGGGAAATCTTGGCAAAGAAGCGACACTGCCCGTCGTCGAAATGCTTAACGACACCGATGTTCGTGTTCGAAGAATCGCGGCCAATCAGCTAAGGCATCATCAGACCGAAGATTCACCGGAGCTCGCGGTGCCAGCCTTGTTGAAAGCACTTCATGATTCGGACATAACAGTCCGAGTAAACGCAGCGAAAGCCCTTGGCAACTTCAGCCCGCAAAGTGCGGAGGCCGTCCCGGCATTGCTGTCAATACTTGATGGCGATGAACTCGAAGTCCGCCTGTCATGTATTCGCGGACTGGCGCTCACAGGGGCCTACGCTCGAAGATTTATTCCGGCGCTTACGGAGCAAGTGAAGTCAAGTGACTCAAATCGACAATCATCGGCCGTAATCAGGCTTGCGCGTATTCGGCATGAAATCGGCATCACCGTCCCCGCGCTAATTCAGAATCTCCAATCAACGACTCCTTCTATCCGTGGGAACACGACCATGGCGCTGAGTGCGTTTGGCCCGGAAGCACGCGGCGCGATTCCCCATTTGCAGAAGCTGACGAATGACCAGACAGTCTTCTTCCCGGGCTTCGACTATTCGCTGACGGTCGCTACAGCTGCCAGTCGAGCACTCCAAGCCATCGAGCGAGCGGTAGCATTAAGCAGTGCCTCCGCAGTGAAACCGAACTCCACTGCGGTTCCTGTAAAAGACTGAGCTTGATCAAATAGAGCCGCTGTCGTCTGCGGCGAATTTATGGTAGAAGCGAAGTGAACTATTTCGTCATGTTCTGACTCACGACGCGCAAGCGCCATTCGGCGAAGGTTTCCTTCACTTTCAGAATCGCCCACGAGTCGGTATCGAACTTGCAGCCCTCGCCATAGACGGTGTCGGGGGCGACGTTAAACGTCCAGACCGAGCCGGTCGGCAGCGGCCGTTCCACGTCTCGTTCCAGATTCTTTTCCAACTCGCCGACTGGAGCGTCGAGCAGACTGACTGAGTCCTCGGCCTGCCAGTGACGGAACACGCCGCCGCTCGCGATGAGCCGGCGCATCATCGGATTGATGGCCGCCGAGTGCTGGTGCGCGCGCAGCACGGCGTGAATTATTTTCGTCGCGCCGCCAGCTTCCCGCAAAATGAATTGGGTCGCGCGATCACCATAAACCATTGCGCGGCCGGGATCGATTTCGAGGCCCGGTCCGCCGCGCACGATGGTAAAATCGTTCCACATGAAGCCCAGCGGCATCGGCTCGATGGGACTTTGCGGCATGAAATCGCGAAGTGATTTACCGATGCTCGTGCGCGCGTTCGCCGGCATGTCGGAAAGAAATTCGGCGTGCGCTTTCAAAAAAGTTTCCTGGTTCAACGCGCCGACGAGTTGAAAGCGATTCGTGCCCGGCGCATCGAGCAACGCGCGCGGGTTGAAGCCCGGCTCCATGCCGCCGTGGACGCATTGGAGGAAATCATCACCGCTGCCGAGAAACAGCGCCACCGGCAAAAAATCGTAGAGGCGCATGACTTTCTTCGCGTTGAACTCGCGGCCGTATTTCATCTGACCCTCCTGGAGAAAACCGTAGCGCGCCGCGATGGAGACATCTTCGTGATTGCCGCGCAGCAGGACGACGTTGTCCGGGTTCTCCACTTTCAAGCGCAGCAAAGTGTAGAGCACTTCAACGCCAAACATCCCGCGATCCGTGTAGTCGCCAAGAAACACAAGCCATACGCGCGGTTTGATGATTTTGAACTCCTGCAAATAATTTTGCCGGTTCAGCCAGGCGACAAACGCGATGAGCGAATGGACGTCGCCGTGAAAATCGCCGTGGAACACAATCTCCGCATCCGCCGGCACAACGAGCTTCTGCGCGAAGGGTTGAAACGGAATCGGCGGTTTCAGAAAATAGGCGGCGTCCGTGTTGAAGAACTCGGCACGCGAGGGTGCTTCGCCCACCCACGCGTTCGTCGGCGACATTTGTCCGGCGCGGCATTGCTGGAAGTAGGCGTCCACGAGGTTTTCCATTTCGCGAAACGACTGAAGCGGCAGGAGCTCCTTGGGTGGAAAGGAACCCTTGAGCGCGCGGTTGGTCGGCAGTTTCGCGCAGGCGTCCTTCCACGCGGTGAAGGTGCGAGACTGGAAGCTCTTCGCTTCGGCCGCCGCAGCCGGAGGCGTGTTTTGGGCGCATCCGGAGAAGTTCAACGCCAACGTGAACGCGAGGAGCAGCACGCGCTTCCCGGCCGCGAATTTTTTTTGCGACGCGTAGGAGCGCAGATGCACAATTCGAGTCGTGGCAGAACCTGTTTTCGTCTTCAGGAAAATCATGCGTGTAAAGCGGCAATCCGATTCATGTGACGGGGATGTTATTGGATTCGTGACGCGGTGGAAGAAGTTTATCGCGGCACAAATGCGCACAAGGAATTCGCCCGTCCGCAGCGGAATTTACGCCGCTTGACCAATCAGCGCTGCGTCACTATAAACGCTCGACCGTTGCGGCAGTTTGAATTTGCCCGGCGGCGCTTGCTTCCGTGGAGAGATGGCTGAGTGGCCTAAAGCGCAGGTTTGCTAAACCTGTGAAGGAGCAATCCTTCCGAGGGTTCGAATCCCTCTCTCTCCGCCATTTTCATTTTGGCCCTGTAAATAAAGGCCAAAGTCCACTTCCTGCAAAACGGCGTTATCAAAAGTCAGAATCAAAGTCGGAATAGAAACGCCAATAACGGATGGTTTTGCGCCTTTTGATTTTGGCTTTCCCCGGCTTGAACCGGTTTCCGTTCCCCGACACTGCGCTCCTTCTTTTTTTAGCCTGCTCCACTTTTCGGGCCCGGCTCAACCCGAACCGCGCGTCACGATCAACGCTACCCCGGACACGTTTCAACGGAACTCATTGTTACGCATCATTTCAACGGCCCTGATTGCGGCTCCCCTCTACCTTGAAGAAACAGAATCTTCGTCCATCCGCCTTTCCCTCCCGGCTGGACGCCATGCCGCCTCTATCCCCCCCGCTTGCT
>JACPZS010000055.1 GCA_016195385.1 Verrucomicrobiota bacterium | reverse complement strand
TTTAGCAATCCATTCACGAACGGCAGCACCGCGATGGATTTCTGGTCGGCCACAACCGGGGCCGCAACGCCGGGCGGAGTGTTTGATGTGACGGGCGCAGTCGCTGCGCTCGGCGAATTGGTCGAGGACTGCGCAATTTGCTTCGTCGTCTGACGGGATTGGTGAATCAGCCACCAGCCGACGCCGCCCGCGAGCAACAGGACAAGCGCGGCGACCGCGGCCAACGTCAGCGCGTTCGGTCGGCTTGGCGGGATGCCTCGTCCTACCTCCGCACTGAATTTTTCCTTTTGCCCTTTTCCTTTTTCCTTGCCTTCCTGCCACGGCAGCACGACGCGATAGACGTCCATCGGTGTTTTGATGTTCTTCAACTGCGGCGCATCCATTTTGTTCGCGACTTGGTCATACACCGGCCCGGAGAGACAAATCCCACCGACTTCGGCCAGCGGTTCGATGCGCGCGGCGATATTCACGCCGTCGCCAAAAATGTCCGCCTCGCGCAGCACCACGTCGCCGACGTGGATGCCGATGCGCAGTTGAATCTTCCGCTCCTCCGGTTCGCTCGCGTTGCGGCTAAAAAGAATTTTCTGAATTTCAATCGCGCACCGCGCCGCCGCCAGCGCGCTGTTGAACTGGACGAGAAAGCCATCGCCGAGCGTTTTGATTTCAGCGCCTTGATGTTTGGGGAAGATGGGCCGCAGCAACGCGCGATGTTCCTCGAGTAATTCGAGCGCGAGCGCCTCGTTGCGCTGCGAAAGCGCGCTGTAGCCCACCATGTCCGTGAACATGATCGCCGCCAGCTTGCGTTCTTCGGTGTTGGCGTTCATTTCACCAGCCCGGAGGGCGACCGAAAATAGCCCAGCGTTTCAACGCTGGGTGTGCAACAAAGCGCGGTCAAGCCCCGACGTGCTTATCCGGTTGGTTGACAAACCCAGCGCTGGAGCGCCGAGCATCGCTCGGCAAGAGGCAAAACAACAGCAATTCAAGCCGAGCAATGCTCGGCGCTCCGCTCCATCGCAAAATTGTCAACCAACCGGATAAGCATGAGTTGAACGATTGTGCTTCCCCGAAAAAGTAATATTCTTTCGTCCCGGCGGGACTTTGCCGCATGGCTCACTCAACCCAGCGATAAATCGCTGGGCTATTGTCGAGCGTCCCTGCGGAACTGAACACAATGCGAGCGTTTCGTTGCGCTGCGACAAAGCCGTGTAGCCCACGATGTCCGTGAACATAATCGCGGCGAGCTTGTGTTGTTCGGTGTTGGCCATCGATGGATCCGGTCAACGAAGCGGATTCTCCCAGTGCAAACCCGGAAACCGGGCGAAATCCCCGTCACTTGAACACAGCGTCAAGCCGTGTTCAATGGCGAGCGCCGCCAAATGCGCGTCGGGAATCAGGTTCGCGCGCGTGACACTGCTGGTCAGCAGCGATCCGAGAACTTCTTGATGTCGCTCAGTGGGTACCGGCACCCAGGCGCTTGGACAGGCGAGCCAGGCCTGCACCTGTTCCCAGGCCGTGGCGATGCGTTCCGGCTTCGTGAATATCCGGGGGTTGGTCACCAGGCGCAAAAAACCGAGGAGGCTTGGCCACGGCAATCCCACCGAGGCAGTTCCATTGAGTCGCGCATCCAACCATGCCCGGGCGGGCGCGTGTTGCGGCAGGGAAGCGACGTGTGCGTACACCAAGAGATTGGCATCCACCAGAATCACTGAAAATTCTCTCCTTCCGCCACCGCGAGGACTTCCGCGACGTCGTCGAGGTTGCCGGCCAGGCAGCGTCCGAGTTCAACCGGCTTGGTGGCAAACCGTTTGCGCCGCTGCGCGGGGGCCAGCAACTGTTTCAAGCCGTGCCGCAAGCCTTCGTTCACGATGGTCTTTTGCGCCGCCTTCCGCGCTTTCTGCGTGCGGGCGAGCAACGCGGCGACATCATCATCCAGGGTCAAGGTCGTTCTCATACATCAAAGCATAAAGTTCCTGATGTCTTGATGTCAATTGCCGCTACGCGGGCAATGCAGTCATCGAAGACGGCCAGACATTCTCCAACGCGAGAGCTTTGTTGCGCGGCGCGAGCGCGCCATCCCCGCCAATATCCCGAAATCCAAACTTACTTTCGCGCTGCCTGCACTTCCGTGAGGCATTCCGCCAAAATTCCCAGCGCGCGATCCATCTCCGCCTGCGTAATGGTCAGCGCCGGCGTGAGCGTGAGGATGTTTCCCATCGTCAGTTTGAAGTTCAGTCCCTTGCGCAAGGCGCGATACATCACCTGCTCGGCTTCGTCGCTGGCCCGTTGCATCGTCGCGCGATCCTTCACGAGTTCCACGCCCATCAGCAAACCCAGCCCGCGCACGTCGCCAATGAGCGGATGTTCCGTCATCATCGTTCGCAGACGATTCATCGCGTATTCGCCCAGCGTGCGTGCGCGCTCCACGAGCTGTTCGTTTTCGATGATTTCAATCGCGGCGAGCGCGGCGGCGCACGCGACGGGATTTTTTTCGTGCGTGTAATGCCCCAGCGCCCGGTCGCCCATCATGTCGAGATTTTCCCGCGCGATCAGCGCGGCGAGCGGAAAAATTCCACCGCCCAATCCTTTGCCGATGACGAGCATGTCGGGCACGACATCGTAATGTTCACACGTAAACATTTTGCCCGTGCGGCCGAGGCAGTGTGGGATTTCATCGAGGATCAAGAGCGCGCCGTGTTTGTCGCACGCGGCGCGGATTTTTTTCCAGTAGTCACGCGGTGGAATGAACGGCGTGCTGCGCACGGTCTCCGCGATGACCGCCGCCACGTCGCCCTCTTTTTCCAGAACGTATTCGACGTAGTCCGCGCAAAGGAGATTGCACGCCGCGCCGCATTTGAACGGGCAGTGGCGGTTGTCCGGCGGCGGGACGTGTTCGCAGCCGGGCAGCATCGGGCCGATGTCGCCGCGAAAAATGGCTTCGCCGCCGATGGAAATGGCATCGAGCGATGCGCCGTGAAACGAATCCCACATGGAAATCGTTTTGAAACGGCCCGTTGCCGCGCGCGCCAGCTTCAACGCCATCCCGATGGCGCTGGTGCCGCCGGGCGCGAAGAGGACTTTGTTCAAATCGCCGGGCGCGATTTCAGCGAGTTTTTTTGCCAGCTTGATCGCGGGGAGGTTCGTGTAGCGGCGCGTGCAAAAAGAAAGCTGCCGCATTTGTTCGACGATGGCTGCGATGACACGCGGATGACCGAAGCCGACTTGATGCACGTTGTTGCCGTGGAAATCGAGCAGCCGGCGGCCTTGCAGATCTTCGATGCTCGCACCGTCGCAGCCGCGCAACACGTTGAGGCACGGTGTCGAGAGCGATTGATGGAGGAAATACTTCGCGTCCTCCGCGAGCCAATGCTGCGTCGCGGCGTCCAAGTGCTGCGCCGCCCACGCCTGGCGGCGCGGCGAGATGTTCAAATCGCCTTCGGACTTGAGATGCTGGTTGGACGACGGGTTATCGGGCATAACGCGGCTGCTCGCGCGGAATCAAAATTGATCTTCCTTCTCCTTGAACAGCACGTTGAACGTGGTGAGCGAGCCGTAACTGCGCGTGATGTATTGCTGCCAGTCGAATTTCTCGGCTGAACTCATCTGCTCGCTGGAATTGATCTTCTGCTCCAGCACGCGCAGGTTGTTTCGCACCATCACAATTTTGTGGAAGAAAGTTTCGAGATCGACCTCTTTGGTTTGCAGCGTTGAATCAGCCGGGTGCATCACGAGCCGGCCTTTCCGCCAGCGCAGGCCGAGTTGTTCGACCACCGTCTCCGGCTTCGGGATGCCGAGGTCGGCGATGGCCGCGTGGACGGTCTGCTCGATGAGTTGCTTCAGCGGCAGTTCCAGTCCCGAAAGCGCGGCGTGCGCCTCGGCGGGCTGCAGGTCGCTCGTTTCCGGATCGATGGTGCGCAGCGCGTCATCGAAGCGAATCTCCGCCGTGTGTTCCGAGATCGATTTGACCACTCCGTCCAGATACTTGAGGTGCTTGACCTTCATCCCGATGTGCAACGCTTCAATTTTCATCGCGGCGAGCTTCACCGGATTCCGTTGGCCTGACAAATAATTCTTTGGCACCAGCGACGCGCCGGCTGTGCCAAAAGCCGGAACTCAAAAACTCAGAAAAACCATCTCGAAATTTTCTTCCTGATTTCCGAAGTTCCAACTTCCAAATCACTTCACCTCTGGTGCCTGACCCTCAACTACCGGCTGGCATTTGCCTGAGCTTGATTCACACTCAGCCGTGAAGTTCGGTTGACGTATGGCAGACTTGAAATCCCATCGCCAGTTGCAGCGGCGGCAGTTCTTGAAGCGCGCCAGTTTTGCCCTCGCCACTTTGGCTGGCCTGCCTGCGCCCGGCCAACTGACAATTTCGCCATCGAACGCGATCAAAATTATGGACAACGCGAACGCAAGAAAACTGCCGGCGACCGGCCTCGTTCAAAGCCCGCTCTACCAAAACCACGACACCGGAACCGGCCACCCAGAGCGCCCGGAGCGAACAGCCGCGGTCCAGCGCGCGTTTGCCGAAGCCGGTTTGGACAAACAACTTCACGCCATTGAGCCACGCCCCGCTGCCGACGAGGAAATTTTGCTTTGTCACACGCCGGCTTACTTGGCGACGGTCAAACGCGACGTGGCTTCGGGCCGCCATGATCTGAGCACCGGCGACACGACGATTTGCGCGCGCTCGCTGGAAATTGCGCAGCTTGCCACGGGCGGAGTGCTCAATGCCGTCGATGCGGTCATCGCCGGGAAAGTCCGCAACGCCTTTTGTGTTGTGCGCCCGCCTGGACATCACGCGAACGCGAGTCGCGGCATGGGTTTTTGCCTCTTCAACAGTATCGCCATCGCCGCGCGCTACGCGCAACACAAACACAAGCTCGGCAAAGTGCTCATCGCGGATTGGGATGTGCATCATGGGAACGGCACGCAGGATATTTTCTACGAGGATGGCTCGGTGATGGTTTTCAACACACACCAATCACCGTGGTATCCAGGCACGGGCGCGAAGGACGAAACCGGCACGGGCCGCGGACTCGGCTGTATCGTGAATTGCCCGTTTCCGTCCGGCGCGGGCGCGAAGGAAATCGTCGGCGCGTTCAAAGACAAATTGTTGCCAGCGGCGCAGGCGTTCAAACCGGAACTCGTGCTCATCTCCGCTGGTTTCGATTCGCGGCGCGGCGATCCGCTCGGCCAGTTTCAACTGACCGATGATGATTTCGCCGAACTCACCGCCGTGATGCTCGACATCGCAAAAGAGCACGCGGGCGGGCGGCTGGTTTCCGTGCTGGAAGGCGGCTACAGTTTGATTGGCCTGGCGAAAGCTACGACCGCGCATGTGAAACGGCTCACTGAGGCTGCGTAAAAATTTTCCAACGACTCTACTCAGGTTCGGGAAATTTCAATCCCACGGCTGCGCAAAACTTCCGGCCAATTTCCGTGGGCGAGTCCCGCCGCTACCAGGGTGTCCCGCCAGTCCGTCTTCGCGATGCGCAGATCGCGATCAAAGAGGCCAAGATCGCCCTGGCACAGATGCAAAATGGCGAGATGAACCCGTTCGCCATTGTTGGCGATGAGCGGCAGTTCCGCAGCCTCCAGCTCGGCAATGACCAAGGCGGCGGCTTCGGGCGCGAACGTTTTTGCCACCTGCTGGCGGACGAGTTCGGTGAGTTGAACACTCATGCTCCAATGAAGTTGAGCCTCATGGCCGCGCCACCGAACCCGTCAGAATGTGGCCGCACGGAACGAAGCCGGCCCTTTGCAGCGTGCGGCGTGAAGCGAGGTTTTTCACGTTGCAGCGCGCGGCCGGCACGTTGCCGCCTTCGTAGCAAATACGTTTCAACTCCTGCACGAGGTAAGCGCCCACACCGCGACGACGAAAAGGCTCGCCCACTTTCATGTAGATGTCGCCGTAGGGACGGTTGTAGTGGAACAAAATATCGCCAGCGGCCGCCACCGCGCCCCCGACCGTCACGAGCCACTTCGCGCCGGAATCAAGCTCGCGCTGCTCGACTTGCGCCGAATCATCCGGCGTCGCCCGCCGGAAAACTGCTTCGGCCGGCGCGTGCGCCGTCGTGAAACGATCTTCAAAAAGAATGCTCTCGCTCACAACGTTCTGCGCAAAGGCGTGCAGCATCGTGGTCAGGAGCGGATCGTTGCTTTGCGTTTCGATGGCGACCGCGCCACTGGCGGCGAGCAGGATTTCAAACAAAGCGAACACCTGTTGCCGCCGCGGCGGCGCGACGTAAAACTCGTAGATCGTCGGCTTGTCTTTCCACGGCCCGGCGATGGCCAGCGAGCCGTAACCGATCGGAACACCGTCCGCAAAAAGGAAATACTCCTGCGTCCAACCCGGGCGACCGTGAATCGAGTCATGGATGATCTGGCAGGGCATCTCCAAGCGATGCATGTCGCGCCACGGCTGGACGGCGGCAACGGAAGCTGGGTTGACGGTGAGAATCATCGTGGCGGGTAAAATCACATCATGCTCGAAGTTTCTGGAAGACAAATTTTCATCGCTCGCAGTTCGATGCCAGTCATTGGCTTCGGTTGCAATGGCAGGCATTCAGAGACTCAAGCCGCCACTCATCCTACGTTGAACGTTGAACACGTTTCCGGCGCTTGCTAGCTTTGCCGCGCGTGAAAAAACTGTTCGCCATCGTGGTGGTTCTCCTGCTGCTTTCGCTGGGCGGAGTTTCGATTTGGTATTTGCAGCAGCAACGCCCCGCGTCGAGTGGTGTTTCGGGCACGATTGAAGTCGATGAGGTGCGCGTCGCGTCGCGCTACGGCGGTCGCGTGGAGAAAATTTTTGTCCAGGAAGGCGACGCTTTGAAGACGGGGCAGGTGCTGGTCGAACTCGAGGCGGCGGAGTTGCGCGCGCGGCGCGAACAAGCCGCGGCGTTGCTGGCCGAATGGGAAGCCGGACCGCGCGCGGAGGAAATCGCCGCCGCGAAAGGCGAATGGGAAGCGCTGCTGGCCGAGATGGAATTCGTGCGCGGGGATGAAAAGCGCGCGCGCGAATTGTTCGCCCAAAAAGCGATTTCGGAAACTGAACGCGACCGTGCCAGCACGAAGTTGCGCGGGTTGGAAAAAAGCACTGCGGCAGCCAAGGCGCGTCACGATCTGCTCATCGCCGGCACGCGCCCGGAACGTCTGGCGCAGGCGCGCGCGCAGTTGGCGGAAATCGACGCGCAGCTTCGCGAGATGAAGATCGTGGCGCCGACGAACGCCGTGCTCGAAGTGTTGTCCGTCAAAATCGGCGACGTGCTCCCGCCGAATCGCGAAGCGGCGACGCTGCTGCTCACGGGTCATCTGTGGGTACGCGTTTTCGTGCCGGAAACCTGGCTGGGGCAGATCCAAGTCGGCCAGAAGACGCGCGTGCGAGTCGATTCGTTTCCGGGAAAAGATTTTGCCGGCATTGTGGAGCAGATCGGACGGGCCGCCGAGTTCACGCCGCGCAACGTGCAAACCGTGGAGGAGCGCGTGAAACAGGTGTTCGGCGTGAAAGTGCGGCTGGAAAACGAGCAGGATCAATTGCGCGGCGGCATGTCGGCGGATGTATTTTTTCCAAGCGTGCCGAAGTAAATCGTCATTCGCGCCGTGAATACCCGTCTCGCCTTGGAACCAATTATTCGCGACCGCTGCCTTTTGGGGCGCATCTTACTTTCCTGCAACGCAACATGAGGACTCTCATTAGCACCCGGCTTTAGCTGGGTGATCGAGGGCACCAAAACAACGGAACCGCTTGAGCGGTTTGGCGGGACGGGAAACCGCTGAAGCGGTTGAGTGCGTCGGCTGCGTTTCACTCAGCTAAAGCTGGGTGCTAATGAAAATCGGTGAGGCTGTTGCAAAAACTGAGATGCCTCTGCCCGTTGTGGAAAACCACAATTCGCTTGCGTGCGCGACTTCGAGTGGAGAGGCTTTCGCCGCTAAACAGCCCATCTCCGCGTCATGATGAACGAGGTGCTTTTTGAGAAGTTGCGCCGGGTTGACTTCGCGTCAACGGCCCCTGGCTTCGCCATCGCCGGGATTCCAGTTTTCGAAAACGGCTTTCGCTTTAGAAACAAAAATCCATTGAACCATGAGCCAAAATAAATTCCCAAAACTTCACAACGCCATGTGGCCCGGACTCGTCGGCAAAGGCAGCCCCGGCGCAGAACCGTGCATTGATCTCGACACAATGCTCGACCTCACGGCCAAGGCCGAGGTCAACGGCGTCAAGTTCGACGGCGTCGATCTGTTTCTCTACGACCCGCACGTCAACATCGACATTAGCGACGACGGCATCAAAGCGCTCGCGGATAAAATTCGCGGCAAAGGATTCGTCGTCGGTTCGGTCGTCGCGCCAGTGTGGTTCGATGGCTCGGCGGGTGGCGACGAAACCAAGCGCGCCAACTTCGTGACCGCCGTTCGCAAAGCCTGCCGCATCGGCAAGCGCCTGCGCGAACTTGGCGCGCGGCCGTACGGCATCGTGCGCATCGACTCCGCGACGGGCGTTTCGGATTGGGACAAAGATCCAAAGGGCAACACGAAGCTCATCGCGCAGACGTTTCGTGAAGCGGCGACGGTCGCCGAGGATCACGGCGAACGGCTTGCGGCCGAGGGCGAAATCTGCTGGGGCGGCATGCACAGTTGGAAAGAAATGGTGCGCCTGCTCAAAGCCGTGGATCGTCCGCAGACGGTCGGCTTCCAGGCGGACATGGCGCACACGCTGCTTTACACGCTCGGCTACAACTCCGAAAAGGATGCCATCCTGCCGCCCGGCTACGATTGGAAAGACCAACGCAAACTCGCTTCCGCGCTCAAGAAACTGACTGCCGCGTTGCGCCCGTGGACGATTGATTTCCACGTCGCGCAAAACGACGCGACGGTGAAAGGCTCCGGCACGCACGACAAGACCGGCCGCCACTGCCTCGCGAACGATCCGAATGGCAAACTCGACATCCCGCTCCACGCCGGCTACTGGCTGCGCGACGAAAATCGCAAACTCACCAAGCAATTCATGCACGTGTGCTGGGACGGCTGCATGTTCCCGAACGACGTGATGATGAAACAGGAAACGTGGAACAACATCCTCGCGTCGATGATCGCCGTGCGCGAAAAGCATGGGTGGAATAGCCTCGGCTGAGGCCATAATAGCTGGTAGCTGGTTAACCCCGCGTCAGCGAGTATGAAGCATGAGGATATTTTTGGCCGCCATAATTTGTGTCTTGATTTGTCTGGCGTTGCTTTATCTCAACAGTAAGCCAACTCAAAGAGCTCCCATCGCTATTTCTTTCGGTGGTTACACGAACGATCAGCGTGGCGCGAGTCTCGCTGTCATTCAGTTTGCGAGTCAGGATTGGCGTTTCATTGATTACAGCCTTGGCACGGCCGAGGTGCTGATGCCTGACGGGCAATGGAAAGAAGTAGGCGAGGAGCTACTTGCCACGGTCCAAGAACTGCGGCCCAAGAAGATTGCCAGAGTATTGGTTCCATTGCCGGTGGGAGCAGACACCACGAGTTGGCGAGTGCATGTGGCCTATCTCCGTTTATACGGAAACACTCAACAGTGGATGGCGAAAGCCGATCAATGGATACGAAAATCGCTGGTTTTTTTGAAGTTCCTGAAGACTGATCAAACGCCAATATATCGGATATACACACCCGAGTTTCCGGCTAAAAAAATTGGCGAGACAGACAATCACTGACTCTTTCGTTTTGAAAGTTCTGGATATACAGACGATGAGAATTACCACCTCGCTAACGTCCCAGCGCAAGTTTGGCATTCTCCACGACTGGTACTGGCTGCGCGACGAGTACCGCAGACGGATCAAGCCATTGATGCACGTGTGTTGGAGTGGCTGCATGTTCCCGAACGACGAGATGATGAAACAGGAAACGTGCAACAACTTGGGCCGAGGCAATTCATCCGCGCGCCAATCCCAATTTGACACTCCGCGCCGCGAACTCTATAAACGCGGGTCGTTTAACGAAAACATTCAACCGCAAAATTATTATGGCAATTTCTGTTGGCTCCAAAGCACCTGATTTCACTCTCAAATCCAAAAACGCCGCCGGCCTCAGCGACGTGACCTTGAGCAAAAATTTCGGCAGCAAGAACACAGTGCTGCTGTTCTTCCCGCTCGCGTTCACCGGCGTTTGCACGGCCGAGATGTGCGACGTGACAGCAGTTCTCTCGCAATACGGCAGCCTGAACGCGGACGTCATCGGCGTGAGCGTCGATAGTCCGTTCGCGCAGGAAGCGTGGGCGCAGAAGGAGAAAATCGCCATCACGCTCGCGAGCGATTTGAACAAGACCGTGACCAAAGCCTACGACGTGTTGTTCCCGATGCTCGCTGGCGTGGGCGACACGTCGGCCCGCGCCGCGTTCGTGATCGACAAGCACGGCGTGGTGCAATACAGCGAGCAGACACCGACGCCGAAGGATTTGCCCAATTTCACGGCGGTCAAAGCGGCGCTGGCGAAGTTGAAATAAATTCGCGCTAAAAATTTCGCGAAGGAGCGGAAGATTTCTTCCGCTCCTTTTTCTTTTCGCCAAGGCAGGGAGCGGCGTGAGATTAACGGCGTCGTTCAAGCCGACATTTTGGGGCGCGGGTATGGCGAAGCCTACCCGCAGCATCCACGACCAGAAAATGTGGATGCTGGATTTGTTGATGCCGCGTTTCCATTTCGCTCCGCTGCGGAAAGTCCTGCGGACATTTCCGCGCGCCCTCGCTGTTTTTCGTCGCGGCTTTGCTAAGCACAACTGTCGCTCGCAACTTGGAATTGATTCCCGCCCGTGCTTCGGGCATTTAATTCGCCAGCATGAACCTCCCGACGCTCAAATCCAAAATCAAGTCCGGCGAAATCGACACCGTTGTCGTCGTCTTTCCCGATGTCTTCGGCCGGCTGATCGGCAAGCGATTCACCGGGCAATTTTTCCTCGAACACGTCGTCAAGAGCGGCACGCACGGCTGCAACTATCTGCTCACCGTAAACATCGAGATGGAGCCGATGGACGGCTTCAAGCTGGCGAATTGGGAGCAAGGCTTCGGCGATTTTGAAATGCGGCCGGACTTCGACACGCTGCGCGCGATCCCGTGGCAGGCGGGCACGGCGATGGTGATTTGTGATTCGCATCATCACGATGGCAAGCCCGTCGAAGAAGCGCCGCGTTCGGTGTTGCGCCGGCAGCTTCAGACGCTCGCGAAACAAAAGCTCATTTGCTACACGGCGAGCGAACTGGAGTTTTTTCTGTTCAACAACACCTACCACGACGCCTTCGCGGCCGAGTATCGGAACCTCACGCCGTCGAGCGATTACCGCATCGACTATCACACGATGCAGCCAGCGCGCGACGAGGCGCTGATGCGGGCGGCCCGGAATCAGATGGGTGCCGCGTGCGTGCCCGTCGAAACGAGCAAAGGCGAGTGGGGCCGCGGCCAGCATGAGATCAATTTCGTTTACGACGAGCCGCTGCCAATGGCGGACATGCACGTCGTGTTCAAGCAGGGCATCAAAGAACTCGCGGCGCAGCACGGCCAATCGATCACCTTCATGCCCAAGCCGTGGGCGGCGGAAGTCGGGAGCAGTTGTCATTTGCACACGAGCCTGTGGCGCGGCGGGAAGAATTTGTTTTGGGACGCCAAAAGCGGCGGCGGCTCGAAGTTGTTCCGGCAATTTCTGGGCGGGCTGATGAAATACGCGCCGGAGTTGTGCCTGTTTTTCGCGCCGACGATCAATTCGTACAAACGCTATCAATCCGCGAGTTGGGCGCCCACGAAAATGGCCTGGGCCTACGACAACCGCACGGTCGGCTTCCGCGTCGTCGGCCACGGAAATTCGTTCCGCATCGAGAATCGCATGCCGGGCGCGGATGCGAATCCGTACCTGGCGTTCGCCGCGACGCTCGTCGCGGGCCTGGCGGGCATCGAACAGAATCTGGATTGCGGCGACGTTTACGAAGGCAACGCGTACGTCGATCCGAAACTCACGAGTCTGCCGCGTTCACTGCGCGACGCCGCGGAACTGCTTGATCACAGCGTGCTCGCCCGGCGATCGCTTGGCGATGCCATGGTGGATTTTTACGTTCACACCGCGCGACTCGAAGTGCAGGCGTTCAACGACGCGGTGACGGATTGGGAGCGCATCCGATACTTCGAGCGGATTTAATGGTGCGAGGACAAGGGAGATTTTTCAACCGATAGCGCGGCGCGCAATGGCTGCAAAATCTCTTGCCCACTGCACGGTGTCTTTCGCCGTCCACGCCGTTCAGCGAATCCACCTCAGCAGCGCAAGCGCGACCAGGAGAGCCGCCACGCCGCAGATCAATGAGAAGCGCAACCACGGCGTCCAGGCGACCGTCCGGCGGCCGCACTCCCGTTCGACCGGCGGCCGCAGACCGGAAAGCATTGAGGAAACCGGTCGGCGGGCTGGGCACGAACGGGAGGAAACGGACTCCGGTTTGGAAATTGTCTGTGCCATGTCATCGATTCGTTCCGAGCCATGAGATAAAAGAAACGACAAATGAAATTGAGCAGCCGGTGTGCCGGGGCAGATTTTCGCAAACCTGCCAAGCGAGGCCGTTAACAACTCGCCTCGGCACGCAAGTCGCGGGCTTGCCGTGGAAGTTTTCGCCAGAAGTGTTCTTGGCCGGCCGTGGCATAAATTGGCCGGCGCAGAGACGAGTTTTAAATCCAAAAGTTGCGACAAATAGCCGCAGGATATACAGTACCATCGTCGTAAATTATGCACCTAACGAAAACCTCGAAAATTATTCGCCTGAATCGCGGGCGCGCGGCATGCGCCGGCTTCACTTTGATTGAACTCCTCGTTGTTATCGCGATCATCGCCATACTCGCCAGCATGCTCCTGCCTGCGCTTTCAAAATCCAAAACCAAAGCCACCGGCATCGCCTGCTTGAGCAACAACAAGCAACTCGCCCTGGCGTGGCGACTCTATACGGATGACAACGATGAAAAATTGTTGGGAGCCACTCAATGGCAGCCGGTTGGCTCGAAGGTCATCCTCGAGTGGACGGGCGGGAATTGGTTAACGCTTAACAGTCCGAAAGACAACGGCAACTGGGATCTGGACACATACACGAAGAAAAGTCCGCTTTGGGCTTACACCGGGAATTCATCCGGGATTTGGAAGTGTCCAGCGGATCGTAGCACCGGTATCAACAACAAAGGCCAGACCGTGCCGCGCATTCGCAGCATGGCGATGAATAACTGGGTGGGCGGTGAAGGCTGGGGGAATTCGGGAAATTGGGTGCCGCAGAACAAATCCGGCTGGAAGGTTTATCT
>JACPZS010000039.1 GCA_016195385.1 Verrucomicrobiota bacterium | reverse complement strand
GACAAGCCCGGCACAGCCAGCGCTGCTGCCCATGACGGCTGAAGCCGTTCTGCACCAGTTGATCCGAGCCACAGTGGCGACATTTCATGCCGCAGTATGGTCACTCATTTCTCAATATCAATACCTATTTAGCAATCCCGACTTAACGGTCAACTGGGAGCGAATTGTGGTCACCCTTGCTTGCGAGCTTTGCTCTGAGATCGTGGGAATACCACGACAACCAGTCAACACAAGGAGTGCTGTCACGCGCACGAACTGCATGGAGTGGCGGCGCACAGCAACAATGATGGAGGCGGATGTTGGGTAGCACATCCGCCTCCCGATCGATGGATGGTTTACTTCTTTTCCATCCCTTTGGTCGCGCCGCCGCCGGGTTTGGTCGCGCAACAGAAGGCCGAGTCATCACCGCAAGCTCCGCACGAATGCTTGAGTTCGGTATGCGCGCCTTTTTGAACGCCGGCGACTGTTAATGTGGAATTGCAGCCCTTGCAGCCGTGGGTGCCAATGACTTCAGTGGGTTGGCCGCCTTCGTTCAAAATCTGGGCGCCCTTTACCCCTTGCTTTACACGCGTGACCCAGACGGTCTTGCACTTGGCGCATACCATCGCGATGCTGTCGCCGGTCTTGAGCGCATCCACGTCCTGCTTCGTTTTGACTCCGAGCATGAGCATGTGCTCGCCGCCTTTCATCGGCTTCATCTCCTCAGCGGCACTGGCGGCGGTTGGCCAACAAGCCACGGACGCCAGCGTAACGCAGACAACGGCGGCTGTTTTGATGATGTTGATCGCTTTCATTTTTGGACCTTTCTTTTATTGGTATTGTTTTTTGTCAAACAAGCACAACTTGCTTTGGTGCTTCATACTCATAGCGCAATTGAATCGCTCTCCTTGCTTTGTTGTTCGCTGAACATTTCTTGAGCCATCGAGGACAACCTGGGAGGGCCGCGATCCTGGCTTGCGCTGCTGCGAGGAGCGCGGCCGGCACGCGCATTTGAACAACCAAATCCAAGAATGCCAAAATATCTGCTTTTGCAGGTCGCTTTCTGCTGCTATCTATTCTGCATCGCACAACATGACGCGGATTTACGTTTTATCGAAGCCTGCCGTTATTCTGTCAGGCAGAACGCGCGCCCAGTGGCCGTGAGCGACGCAAACGCAATATGAGTCCTGACCGAATGCAGCAGCAGCGGTTTGAGTTGAAATACCTCATCCCGGAGCGGGTGGCATTGCTGGCGCGCGACTTCGTGGCGTCCTATTTGGAAATCGACGAGTATGGCGCGTTGCGGCCCAACTTGTCTTACCCGGTGCATAGCCTGTATCTCGATTCGGATGATTTGAGTACCTATCATCAAACCGTGAACGGCACGAAGAACCGGTTCAAACTGCGTTTGCGCTACTATGACGACCGGCCGGACACGCCGGTTTTTTTTGAAATCAAACGGCGCGTAAACGATTGCATCCTTAAACAGCGCGGCGGCGTCCGGCGCGACGCAGTGCCATCGCTGCTTGCGGGCCATCTGCCGGAGCCAAGTCATTTGCTTTCCGATGAGCCCAAGCACATGGTCGCGCTCCAGCGTTTCAGCCTGCTGATGAATCAAATCAACGCCCGGCCCAAGGCGCACGTCGCCTACGTGCGCGAGGCATGGATCAGCGAGGAGAACAATGCCGTGCGGGTCACGATGGATCGCCAGATGACTTGCGAACCACGGTTCGTCCCGGAAGTGTCCACCGGCTCGGAAAATCCGGTGATGCCGTTTGGCCAGCAGGTGATCTTGGAACTCAAGTTCACCGACCGCTTCCCCGATTGGTTTGGTGAAATGATCCGCGTCTTCAGCCTGATGCAATTCGCCGCCGCCAAGTACGCCGAAGGGGTAACACTGCTCGGCGAGCATTGCTTTCACGATGGCTACGCGAGTCACCACGCCTGGACGCAAACTTCGCATGACGCACTTCCGGCACAGTTCCAACCGTCCGGCGAACAGGTGGTTCCAAAACTATGAACGACTGGTTTCTGCGCGGTGATTACGGCCTGGCGCCCACGAATTATCCGGCGTTGCTGCTCGCGTTGCTGCTCGCCTTTCTGGCCGGGCACACCATTTCGTGGGTGTATATGCTCACGCACAGCGGCCTGTCTTATTCACGCTCGTACGTGAGCACGCTCATCATCCTGCCGGTGATCGTCGCGCTCGTGATGATGGTGCTGGCGAACAACGTCGTCCTCGCGCTGGGATTGATGGCGATCTTCGCAATGGTCCGCTTTCGCACGATTCTGCGCGACGCGCTCGACACGTCTTACGTCCTCGCCGTCGTGGTTATCGGTCTCGCGTGCGGCACGCAAAAATTTGCAACGGCGGTCATCGGGTGCGCGTTCACCGTCGTCATCATGCTTTACTTTTGGCTGACCTCCTTCGGCACGCGGCATCGCTACGACATCATCGTCAACCTCCACTGGTCGCGGCCGCTCAACGATCTCATCGATCTAAAGGCCCTCCTCACACGACACAGCCGCACGACGCGCTGCGCCAGCCAGCGTTCCAACGAAGGCTATCCGGGCACCGATCTCTCGTATCGCCTGCTGCTGCGTGATCCGGCGCGCATCGAGGATTTGTTGACCGAGTTGCGCTCGCTCAACGGCGTGTCGCGCGTCACCAGTCTGCAGGCGCAGGATGAATCGGAAATTTAAAACCCTCCTTTCATGCGCCGCACAATTCGAACCGAAATCAGCACCGCTCACCTAATCAAAGGCCGCCGCTTGACTTTGGCTTCAGGGCTGCGCGATGGTCGTCGATACTTGATCAGCCAATAGAATCGATTTCATGCAACCATTGCCGCCCATTCCGACTCCGCCCAGCCAGCGCTGGCGGGAATTTCGTGTGCAGGCAGTGCCCGTGATTGTGTTCATTGTTGCGCTCGGCATGGTGTTCGCGGCCTGGCGGCGGTACGTCGTGCCGGCCACATTGATCGGAGAAGTCGAAGTGGTTCGCGAAAATCTTGCCAGTCCAAAGCCGGGAATCCTTGCGCGGCTCAATGCCAGCCATTTTCAACCGGTCAAAAAAGGCGATCCAGTCGGCTTGGTTATCATCACCGATCCGAAGATTCTGGCGTCGTCGCTCGCGGTGATCCAGGCCGAGATCGAACTTCTGCGCGTGGGGATGTCACCGATGCTCGCGCAGCAGCGCAACGCCATCAACTATGATCGCCTGCGGGTCGAGTGGATGAGCGAACGCGTCAAGCTGGCGACCGCCCGCGTGAATCTCCAACTCGCGGAAAGTGAGCTACAGCGCAACACCGAGTTGTTTAATGACAAAATCATTTCCGACCGCCTGTTGGAGGAAACGCGCTCGAAACGGGATCGCGTGCTCGCGGAAGTCACCGAGCTGGGCAAACTGGTGGAGGAACAGGAGAAGAATGTGCAGCAACTGGAGCTAAGTGAGGGCGTTGAGCGCGGCCAGTTGCCCAGAGATTCATTACGCGCGTCCATCGCCGTGCAAGAACAGAAACTGCGCCTCACCGAGGCGGAGTTGAGTCCCCTCACACTCAACATCCCGATGGATGGCGTGGTCTCCGCGTTATTCCGACGTGCTGGCGAAACCATTATGGCGGGCGAGCCGATCCTCACCGTGAGCGCGCAAAACTCGACGCGCATCGTTGGCTTTGTGCGGCAGCCGTTGAGCATCGAGCCGAAGCCAGGCATGTCCGTCGAAGTGCGCACGCGCGCCGTCCCTCGACAAGCGAGCTTGGCGGCCATCGCTCAAGTCGGTGTGCAAATGGAGCCGATTAGCCCGGCGCTGCGTTCGATTGCACATTCGCCACTTGCCGAAAGCGGCTTGCCGGTTTCCATCAATGTGCCCGCCGACTTGAAATTGCGTCCGGGCGAAATTGTGGACGTCATCCTCCAGCCGGGCCGAAATCCCTGAGGGCAAAATCGCACGGCGCGCGCATGGTTTCGTTCCGAGCGCGCGGAACTACTTCCTCGAAACACTCGAGGCGACGGACACAAACGCACGCGCCAGCCGTGTCAACTCGGGCCAGTTCGCTTCCTGCAAAATTTTCACCGACACCAGCGATGAACCGACGCCCAGGGCCGCGCAGCCCGCAAGGAGAAAGTCCGCCGCCGTGTTCAAATCAACGCCGCCGGTCGGCACGATGCGCAAATGCGGCAGAGGCGCGCGCAGTGATTTTATGTAGCTTGCTCCCAAGCCATCCGCCGGAAAAATCTTCACAAAATCCGCGCCGGCCTCGTGTGCCAGTTGCGCCTCCGTCGGCGTGTACGCGCCGAGCATCACTGGACGTTCCGCCGCGTGGCAGACGGCGACCAGTTCCGTTCGCAAGATCGGGCTGACGACGAATTCCGCCCCGGCGGCGATGGCTGCTCGTGCTGTTTCCACATCCAGCACCGTACCGACGCCGATCAAGCCTCGCACGCCCACTGCGCGTTTTGTTTCGCGAATCGCTTCAATCGCGTTCGGCGTCGTCATCGTGACTTCGATGGCGATCACGCCGCCTGCGATCAGCGCTTCAGCGAGCGGCAGAACTTGTTCGCACTTTTGCGCGCGCACCACGGCGATGATGCCGGGATTGATCAGGCGTGAAATGATTTCGGATTTTGTAAGCATCGTGAATCGTCAATTACACCGGCAAAATTATCCGCTCCTTGCATCGCGATACGCCTCCGCCAACAACGTGACCGGGTGCGCGACGCGCAGCGGCAAGCCTTCGCGTTTCGCACCATTGACGAGTTGGAGCAGGCAGCCGGGATTGCCCGTCGCGACGACTTCGCAGCGCGTCGAGCGGATGTGTTTCATCTTCCGGTCGAGAAGCTGGTCGGCCATTTCCGGTTGCGTGAGATTGTAGATGCCGGCGCTGCCGCAGCACCAGTTTGATTCCGGCAACTCGACCAGCTTCACGCCGGGAATCGCGCAGAGAAGTTGTCGCGGCTGCGAGGTGATTTTCTGACCGTGGCAGAGATGACAGCTCTCGTGATAGGTCACGTTCTGATTAGTGCCATTGGCAGGCGGCGGAGTAATGCCAATCTGCAACAGCCATTCGTGAATGTCCTTCACTTTGCGGTCCCACTCGTGGGCGCGTTTTTCGTAGAGCGGCTCGCCGGCCAGCAGCTTCGCGTAGTGCTTCAAGTGCGAACCGCAGCCGCCCGCGTTGGTGATGATCGCGTCGAACTGCTCTGGTGGAAATTGTTCGATATTCCTGCGCGCCAGTTGCTGCGCCAATTCCCATTCGCCGTTGTGCGCGTGCAATGAGCCGCAGCAGAGTTGTTCCGGCGGCGTCACTACTTCGCAGCCGTTGCGCGCGAGCACTTCGACGGTATCGCGGTTCACGTCGCTGAAAATCAAATTCTGCGCGCAACCGATGAGCATCGCGACGCGAAATTTTTTCACCCCGACGGCTGGCGTAATGGGATCGATTAGTTCAGCCGAGAATTTATTTTGCACCGTCGGCGTCATCGCTTCGAGTTCGCGCAGCCGTTTCGGAAGCAATTTCAAAATGCCACTGCGCCGAAGAAAAGTTTGCAGACCGAGTTGTTGATACAACCGCAGCGCGCGGCCGATGAGCTGAAGACGATGCAAATCCATGAATAGCCAGCGCAACGTGAATGCGCGGATCAAGTTTCGCTTCGGCGAAGCGAGCGCGCCGCTTTGTTCCGCTTCGGCCCGAGCGTGCTCGAAAAGTTCCGCGTAGTTGACGCCCGCCGGACACGCGGTCATGCACGCGAGACAGCCGAGGCAAAAATACATTTCGTCGGCGAAAGTCTTCGTCGGCTCCAGGCGTTCATCGGCGATGGCGCGCATGAGGGCGATGCGGCCGCGCGGGCTGTTACGTTCGAGTTTGGTGGCGTCGTAGGTCGGGCACGTCGGCAGGCAGAGGCCGCAGTGCATGCACTGTTGCACGACGGAGTAGTCGAGATCTTTCAGATGCGACGGTCGCAGCGCGGCAGCTTGAATCATGGCACGGGCATTGTCCACGGTGCCGCCGCCAAATCAATCCCGCTCTCGCGCCGATAATCCCGCCGCCGGCGATTTTGGCGGCTTGCAATCTGCGTCCGGCTTCGCGCACCCTTTTCGAGCGATGCAATTCATCAGAGATATACACGCCGCGAGGAAGGCCGCCGGCCAGCCGGTCATCTCGTTTGAATTTTTCCCGCCGAAAACCGAGGACGGCGATCGCAACTTGCTGGAGAAAACCATTCCGGCGCTGCTCCAACTGAAACCCGACTACTGTTCCGTCACTTACGGCGCCGGCGGGAGCACGCGCGACAAAACGTTGATGATCGTCGATCGCATCCAGCGCGAGCACGGGCTGACGGCGATGTCGCACTTGACATGCGTGAACGCCACGCGTGCGCAAATCGGCGAAGTGCTCGCGCAGGCGAAGGCGCTGGGAATCAAAAACATTCTGGCGTTGCGCGGTGACCCTCCCAGTGGCGACGGCGAATTCAAGAAGACTGAAGGCGGTTTTGAGTTTTCGCACGAGCTGGTGACGTATCTCCGCGAGTTGGGTGGCTTCTCGATTGGCACCGCTGGTTTTCCCGAAGGCCACATCGCGTGCAAGGAAGGCAGACAGGTCGATTGGCAGCGATTGAAAGCCAAGATCGATTGCGGAGCCGATTTTGTCCTGACGCAACTTTTCTTCAACAACGCCGATTTTTTTCAATTCCGCGACTACCTCACGAAGCTCGGAGTCACTGTGCCGATCTGTCCGGGCGTGCTGCCTATTTTGAGCGCGGGACAGATCAAACGCTTCACTGCGTTGTGCGGCGCGGCGCTGCCGAAAACGCTCACGGATCGGCTGGAAAAATTTGGCGACGATGACGCGGCGGCCACGGCCTTCGGCATCGAGTACGCAACGCAACAGTGCGCCGAACTGCTGAAAGCCGGCGTGCCGGGCATCCACTTCTACACGCTGAACAAGGCACACTCCACCACGCAAGTCGTCAAGAATCTTGGTTTGATGGATTGAATGATGGCGCGCCACCGTCGATTCGTCAGGGCGCTTTTGACTTGAGCTTGCGTTCAAAGAATTCGATGAGCGCGCGTTCGGCCTTCTCCGCATCGGCGCCTTTGAAGCCGTGGCCGGCGCCCTCGAGCGTGAGCAACTCCACTTCGACACTGCTCGACTTCAAGCGGTCGCGCATCCACACAGCCTGCTCGTAAGCGACGTATTTATCCTCCGTTCCATGAATCAGCAGCGTCGGCGCGGCGGCGGGTGTCACCCAGTTAAGCGGACTGCCGATGATATGCTTGCGCGGTTCCTGTTCGAGGTTGCCACCAAAAAAGAGCGGCAGCACTTCCGCCGCATCGACGCTCTTGCCGTACGATTGCGTGAAGTCGCTCGGGCCATACACATTCACGACACAGGCGACGCTCGACGAGAAATTCGCGTTGCCGCCTTCGCCTTCGAATTGTTTCACGCCCGCTGTCACGCCGAGGAATTGCGCGAGGTGGCCGCCCGCCGAACCGCCCGTCACGCCGATGCGTTCGGGATCGATGCCAAACTTGCTGACGTTGGCGCGCAGGAAGCGCACGGCGGCTTTCACGTCATGCACCGCTGCGGGAAATTGATACTTTGGTGCAAGCCGGTAGCTGGCGGTCGCCGCGACGAAGCCGCGCTGCGCGAGCTTGAGGCAAAGCTCGTTGTAGCCGTCGCGATGTCCGGCGCGAAAGCCGCCTCCGTGGATGCAGAGAATCGCCGGCAGTGAATTCGCGGCGCTCTTCGGTCGCGCCAGATTCAATTGGAGATGCTGGCCGTCTGGGTTCGAGTATTCGATCGCTTGATCGAAAAAGACATTTTCCGGGACAACAAGTTCGGCCGCAAATCCGCTCGCGGCACAACCGATGAACAAACCAAAGACGAGGGCGTGAAGAAATTTTGGCGAGAGCATGATATTCAAGTTGGAAATCCGAAGTTCAAATTCCGAATGACGAAAGAAACCCGAATGTCCGAAGCCGGAATGACTGGCGGAACGGTGCCGCTCCCGACGCTCGTCCACACCAATGACTGATGGCGGTTTTGCACTTGGAATTTCGAGCTTCTTTCGTCATTCGGCGATTCGGGTTTCGGATTTCAGGTTGAACCGGCGAAGCTCGCGCCGTCATGTAAAGTTCAGTACGTGGCGGCGTTGATCTTAGCGGCCGGCGAGCGTTGGATAAGTTCGATCTCGTAGCCTTCCGGCGCGTCGATGAACGCGAAGCCACCGCTGCCATCGGGTTTCATCGTCGGACCGTCGGAGTACTTGAGGCCGTGCGCAGCGAGGTGTTTGGCGAATTCATCCAGGCTGTCAACCTCGAAGGCGAGATGCGTGAGGTCGGTCTGCACCTGCACGGGGCCGCTCGCGGGGAAGGAGCAAATCTCGATGAGTTCATCGCTCGCGGGCGCTTTGAGGAACACGAGTTCGGAGCCGCGCGGCGATTTGTGACGGCGGACTTCGGCGAGGCCGAGCACGTCGCGGTAGAAACGGATGGTTTTCTCCAGATCGTTGACGCGATAACGCGTGTGCAAAAGTTTATTGACGGTTTTCATGCGCGAAGATTAACGAAGCTGGTTTGAAAGCTCAATCTTTGCGTGAGCGTTTCCGAAGAAATGAATCGATGACCGCGAAAATGCCGCACGGCTCGCGGGCGCGGCGTCCTTTAGTGCCGCATCAAGCTGCGCGAGGCGCTGCCGTTCCAAAGTCCTTTGATCACGCGACTGCTGACCAGGTAGCCGAAGACTCCGAGGACGCAGAGCAAAGGCAATTTGCCGAAAAAGTCGGCGGGGGACGGGATCGCCGTGTCCGCGAGCGCGGCCTGGGGGTCGATTTGGCTATAGATCGCTTCTTCGCGCACCGTGGCTTCGTGACGAATGCCTTGGATCAATTTCTCCTGAAAGCGCATGCGTTCATCATGGCGCCTTTTGCCCACAGCAGTTTTTTCTTCCAATCCCTCGCGTGCCAGACGCTCGCGGTAAATTTTTTGAGCTTCCAGCGGCGCTTTCTCAATTTCCGCCGGCAAAGGGTCGATGGCGAACAGGGGCGCGGCCAAAGACAACGCGAGCGCGAAGATCCCAACCGCCGAAAGGCAGCATGCACGCGGGATGGGGAAGTGGCGGTGATGGATAAACGCGAGCGAGTTCATTCAGGACGCGAAAGTTATTTGACAGCCACGGAAGAGGTGATCCAACCGGATACCGGCGCGATTTCGATGAGCGATTCAATCGTGGCGCCGCTGGCGGTTGGCAATCCCAAATCGACAAATTGGTTTGGGTTGCCGGTGTAACGGCTGTGGATGCGCGGGTCATAGACGAACTTGGCGGTGCTGGAGAAAATAATGGCTTCATCGCGGCAGACCACGGTGCCGTTCCAGACGAGGTTGGGATTGGCGGCGCGCATTCCAACGGCGTGGTTGCAGTAGATGACGCCGTCGATGCGATTCATGTTATTGCTCGATAGCGTGTTGAAGTCGTCCGGGGTCCCTGAAGTCGTGGGATAGCCGGAGATGTTGGCGGCGCGGCTCGCGTTCATTTGGATGTCATTGATATAGCTGTACGCGTGATCCACGACTCCATCGCCGTCGGCATCGTACCAGGCACTTGAAGTGCCGTCGGCATGAGTGAAGGCGATGCTGTCGTCCGGCGTGCCGGCGATACCGTCCTGACCGAGCTGGCTTTCGTCGCCAACGTGCGACAAGCCGTAGCCGGACGGGTCATAGACGGCTGATTTCCACGCGGAGGAATTGGGGGCGCCGCCAAAGACTGACTCGCGCACCGCAAACGCGATAAGGTCTTTGCTATTGCTCAAATTATTTTGAACCCAAGCGGCCTGATTGACCGCCGTCATGGTTCCCGGTGGGGTCGAAAAATCAGGCGAGTTCCCGTAGGTTAGATCGCCAGCGATGTAGAGACTGCCACCGACATAGAGTGTGCCAACGCCCGTGATTGTTCCTTTGATGACTACGTCACCGGGGATAACGACCGGCCCGTTGATCTTGATCGGGTTCGCGGGCGTTCCGACCAGATAAAGTCCCGGCGTCGTGGCATTGGTCCGATAGGCGCTGACGAGGAGATTGGTGCCCACGTAAAGAGTGCTGCCCGCCGCCGTTGCTTTTTGCTGGTAGTAGGAAAAATCCTGGAGATTCGGCATGAGCAGCCGGGGCGAACCGGAATGCACGTACGCTGATGGGTCGGTGCTGGCCAGACCAACGAAAGGAACGGTGCCGCTCAACGGATCCACAGGGACGCCGTTCTGCTCGATGTTTCCGTTGGCAACGACACTGCCGTTGACCGTCGGATTGAAACGAAAGTCAAAGTCCCAATTTGCCCGGTTGTCGCCTTGACCGGTGATCGTGCTGCCCCACCACCAACCCCAATTGTTCAGGAAGTATTCGTAATCGAATACATAACTGGGCGCGCCCTTGCGAATCTGCGCCTGCACGGTGCGGACTTTTTTACCAACCATCGCGGAAGCCGTTACCCGAAACAAATTCACCGTGCCACTGGGATCATTCTCGATCGTAAGCCAGGCATTCGAGAAAGCCGACGCGCCCGTCAGCCCCGAGGAAAGGTAAGTCAAAGAAATGTTTCCATTGGCCACCGAGTATTTGCCCAGGGCTGTGTCGGTCGAATTGCCTACGGCTACGTCCGCGATTTGTTGCCCGGCCCATTGAATCACGTTCTCCGCGTGGAAATATGACTCGTTCCAATTCCAACGATTGTAGGACGTGTTGAATCGTGCGCTGGCGAGCTGGATCAAGCTGGCGGTGGTGATCATCAGAATCGAGGCAAAGACAACCACCGTGACGTAAGCCGAACCGGATTCTCTCGGACGAGCTTTTTGGGCAAGGTTCATTGGGCGCGGGTGTTGTGAGTTTTTTCGGCGTCGGTTTTATGGGTTTCGGAAACTGACCGTGAAAGCGCGACTCACGGTCGTCGTGCGGGCGGCACCGGTGGAATTGCGACGGCCCGCCAGCCCGTTGTCGTCGAAGGTGAGCGAGACGTTTAGCGTGGCGCTGTCGAGAAGTCCTCCCGATTTGAGCGAAGGATAAAAATAGGCATTGCGGAGCACCAGCGCATTCGTGCCGGAGAAAAGCGCGACGTCATTGCCGGTAACACTGCGATCGGGATCGTGCATGAGCCGGAAATTCGTCGCATCAAAGTAAATCTCTTCACGCGGGTAAGCTGGCGTCTTGCCGCGGGCGAGAACGACCCTTTGATAAAATGCCGTGCCGCTGATTTGCCCGCTGAAAATAACACTTTCGGTGGCGCTCATGGAGCGCAACAAGCTCACGATCTTGTCTTGGAGAATCGCGCCGTTCTCCTCCAACGCGGCGTCGGCAATCGCGCGCCGTTGCTCGTTGCCCACCTGCCAGACCAGCAAGATGACTCCGCCGATGACCACGGTCGCGATGGATGAACCGATCAGCGTTTCAACCAGGGTCATGCCCCACGTCGATTTTCGTTGAGGCGGCCAGGAAATTTTCATTGTGCTTCAGTGGCGATCTCAATGCGGCAGGCAGGCGAACCAGGCTGGTGACTCATAAATCAGCCGCCCGGACCAGATCCATCCGCACCGTTTGTTTGGAACCTTTATTCAACGCGGGATCCCAGCGCAGTTGCAGCACGACGCTCTTGTTCTTGATTACTCCCGCGGTCAATTGTGTATTGACGTTCACGCTGATCTCCGGGTTTTGACTCAACAACCAAGTCAGCTCCGGATGAAACGTGCGGTAGTTGGTCGTGTTCAAACTGGACCACGCCGAGCTGGCCGGAATCATGATTTGCACTCCACCGTTGGCGCCGGAATAAAGCGGGTTGACGGCCACGTTTTGACGGATGTCCACGAATGCCATGCTCCGCACCAATTCGAGATAATGCAAAGCGAAGTCGAGCATGATGGCCTGCTGCTTGTCCTTGGCCATTTGAACGCGCGTCAGCGAAATCGCCGACAGGTTGGCCAAAAACATGATGGCCAGAATCGCAACAGCGAACATCACCTCGGGCAACGAAAAGGCGGCCATGCGGCGATTCGCCGTCGCTTGCGTCCGCGTTTTATTTGGAAATTCCAAGTTCATGTCTAACTGCCAGGCACCGTTCGTTCGATGCCCAACCCGGAACCAACCGACATCAAGCAACACCGGATGGGCCACCGGAGTTGCCGGCGCACAACTCTGTCATCGGTTTGCGCGTCCGAAACTTTAGCGAACGGGCTTACCGAATGTTTCTGATGCCGCCGCCGAAGACCATCGTGGACAAGCAGATTGTTGAAAGCTTCAGCGAGGCGTCGGAAAACCGTTGCCGCCTGTCGCCAATGGGCGCAAAATACAAACCAAGTTCCCTGTGAATCATGCGCCGACATCTGCTAAAAGGATCACCTATGAAATCACGCTCCATCGCTTTCAATTCACCCATTGATCGGCGCGCCTTTCTCGCCCAAGCGCTCGGTCTCGCCGGCGGTTCAGCAGCAGCGCTCCAACTCGCTGCCGCGGAGACTTTGCCCAAGCCCGTGGACTCCGGCGCGGACTACCTCAAGGAAATTGCCGAGAATGAGCGCAAAAGCCGCAGCAAGGATGCGCAGCCATTGATCGGTGTCGGCGACAAACTCAAGATCACCAAAGTCGAAACATTTCTCGTCAAACCGCGCTGGCTCTTTCTAAAGCTCCACACCAACGCCGGCATCACCGGACTCGGCGAACCCATCGTCGAAGGCCGCGCCAAGACCGTCGCGACCGCCATCGAAGAACTCACGCCGTATCTTCTCGGCAAAGATCCTCGCGCGGTTGCACACCATTGGCAGGCCATGTATCGGCACGCGTTCTATCGCGGCGGCCCGGTGCTCACTAGCGCCATCAGCGGCATCGACCAGGCGATGTGGGACATCAAAGGCAAGGCGCTGGGCGTGCCCGTTTATGAATTGCTGGGCGGGCCGACCCGCGCGCGCGTGCGCGTCTATGCCCACGCGAGCACCGTGGAGCAGATCAGGCAGCGCAAAGCCGAAGGCTTCACCGCGTTCAAAACCGGCCCGTTCAAGGAGCGTCCCGCGCGCATCATTGAGAACAAAGCGTTCATCGACAAAGCGGCGCAGCGCTTTGCCGAACTGCGTGCCGCCGTTGGTGACGAATGTGACATCGCCATCGACTTCCACGGTGCGTTGAGCCAGCAAGTCGCGCGCGTGCTCATCAAGGCGCTCGAACCGCACGCACCGATGTTCATCGAGGAGCCGGTGAATTGTCAGGAGGTCGAAGTGATGGCCGACATCGCGCGCGGCACGCACTTGCCCATCGCGACCGGCGAACGCATTTTCACGAAGTGGGGCTTTCGCGAAATCCTGGAGAAGAAAGCCGCGACGATTCTGCAACCCGATTTGTGTCACGCCGGAGGCATCACCGAGTGCCGCTTAATCGCCGGCATCGCCGAGGCGTTCTACGCGGCCATCGCGCCGCACAATCCGCTCGGCCCGGTTTCGCTTGCGGCCGGACTTCAACTCGCCGCGTCGATTCCCAATTTTCTCTGCCAGGAACAAGTCAGCCTCGGTGCCGGTTACATCAAGAAGCCGTTCCAAGTGCGCGACGGTTACATCGACATCCCGACCGCTCCCGGCCTCGGCGTCGAGCTGGACGACAACGCGCTCGCCGACAAGATCGATCACGATTGGCGCAACCGCGAAACCTACGACGTGGACGATGGATCGGTGGTGGACTGGTGATCCAAGTTTTTGCCGCCGCTTCCATTGAGTTGCGTTTCGGTTCCAAATTGGTTTTCAATTTGAAGTCCTGACCCTCCGGCCTTGCGGCCGCTCTTTATTTCTCCGCGAGGCAGTAGAGAAATTTTTCTCCGCGCAAATAGATCTCCCGATCCACCAGCGCCACGCTTGCGCTGAAGGAATCGTCGAGGTGGTTCACGGCGAGCGTGGCGTTCTCTTTGTCGTGGCGGAGAACGACCGTCGTGCCATCGCGACCGGTGATGTAAATGCGTCCGTTTGCGCCGACGGGCGAGGAGAAGATGAAATCACGGATGCCGTCGAGGCGCAGTGGTTCACCGCGAAACCCGCCCGTGGCCGGATCGAGCCGCACGAGAATGTTTTGGTTGTGGCGAATGTGATAGAGCGTGTCGTCGTAGAGCAGCGGCGAGGAGACGTAGGGCGTGAGCCGGTTGAGCTTCCACACGACGTTGGTCGTGCCGGTGATGTCGCCGCGCGCGTCGGCGAGTCGAATGGCCACCATCGCCTGCGAGTAGTAGCTGTTGCCGGCGATGAGTAACCCGCGCCAATAGACCGGCGATGAGACGACGTTGTCGGTGAGTCCAGCGCACTCCCAAAGCTGCCGGCCCGTCGCGAGATCGTAACCACGCATGCGCTTCGTGGCGCTGACGACGACCTGCGGTTCGCCATCCACTTCGACGACGAGCGGCGTGGACCAGGAAGTTTTCTCGTCGCGTGCGACTTTCCAGAGCTGCTGGCCGGTGCGCTTGTCGAAGGCGTAGAGAAAAGAACTGCCTTCGTGATCCCAGTTGACGATGAGCGTGTCGCGATAGAGCACGGGCGAACTTCCTTCGCCATGCGCGTGCAACGTCTGCATCTTGCCGAGATCCTTCTGCCACTTCACGTTACCGTCGAGGTCGAGGCAGTAAAGTCCGTGCGAGCCGAAGAAGGTGTAGAGAAGTTTACCGTCCGTCGTGGGCGAGTGCGACTCCGGGCTGCCTGTCTCGTGCCCGCCTTCATGCGGCCATTCTTCGCGCACCGCTGTTTTCCACAGCACGCGCCCGTCGCCGCGGTTCAAGGCCATGACCATGTATTGATTCGTGTGCGTGACCGGCACGCTGTCATGCACGCCGGGCGCGCGGTCGTGAACCGGTTTTTGCGCCTCGCCAACGGGCGCGGCTGCCATCAGATACACGCGGTCGCCGAAGACGATGGGCGAGGAATGTCCTCTGCCTGGCAACGCAACCTTCCAGCGGATGTTCTTCTTCTCGCTCCATTCAATTGGTGGGTTTGCATGCGGTGCCACTCCATTCGCCAATGGCCCGCGCCACTGCGCCCAGTTGCTCAAACTATTTGTTGCGGCCCTCGTAGAATGCACCGATGCGCAGCACAGAAAAATGAGCAGCACGAGTCGCCACGATCCCCTGCCAAGGTCCGGCGAGGCCGCCCAGCGCCCAGTCTCCGCGAAATCTTGCATTCGATGGTTCAATTTTGCCTGCGAATCGGGCGGGACTCTGAACTGCATGCAAACCGAACTCAAACCATTACGCTCATCCGCGAGGTAAAAGTTTTGCCTTGAGGTGGCTACGCTCGCGCGGCGCGTGCGTGCCTCGCAGCGCGAGGCCCTTCACCTTGCCGCTGGCAAGTCGATGGCGAAAGGTTCTATGCTGAGGTCTTCAAAGAATGAATCGAGCATCGTGGTCATGGATCGTTGGTTGGTTGCTGTGCGGCGTGTGCGCCCGCGCGTCCGAGTCGAACCGCGTGGCTGTCATGCGCGACGTCGAATTTGCGCGGGCGGGCGAGCACGCGCTGAAACTCGATCTCCACCGGCTGGGAGGCAAGCCACGCTCACCTCTCATCGTCTGGGTGCATGGTGGCGCATGGCGCTCTGGTTCCAAGGCAGACATGCCCCTGGGAAAGCTCGTCGAGGCGGGATACGCAGTGGCGAGCGTGGATTACCGGCTTTCCACGCAGGCTAAATTCCCCGCGCAAATCCACGACCTCAAGGCCGCCATTCGTTTTCTCCGCGCGCATGGCACTGAGTGGAAGCTGCCAGTGAAGAAAATTCTCGTCGCTGGCGATTCTGCGGGCGGACATCTCGCCGCACTGGTCGGCGTGTCGAACGGCCACGCGGAACTGGAAGGCGAAGTTGGAAGTGACCGAACGCAAAGTTCGGACGTGCAGGGCATTATCAGCTTCTACGGCGGCGCGAACCTCACGACCATTCTCAAGCAATCGACTCCGCACGGCCTGAACATGCGCGTGCCTGCCCTGGACTTGCTGCTCGGCGGCCAGCCTGAGGACGTTCCGTTACTCGCACAACTGGCCAGTCCGGTGTTCCATGTGGACAAACACGATCCGCCTCTGTTGTTACTCCACGGCGATCAGGACCCGCAGATGCCGGTGAACCAGGCGCTGGAACTTTGCGGCGCGTATCAAAAGGCAAAAGCTCCGGTGCAGTTGGAAATCATTCACGGCGCGGCGCATGGCGGCGCGATGTTTTACGACAAAGAGCGGCTGGCGATGGTGAAGAAATTCCTGCGCCGATATTTTTGAGAGCAAGAGTCTGAGTCATCGCCGGAAATCATTTCCGCATCGGTGCATTTACCGCTCACGTCGCCTTCAACCCGCGATAGAGAATCTCCAGCCACCGATCGGTTTTGAGTGTTGGCGCTTCCCAGTTCTTCCACTTCTCGGGCAACCCATCGGCTTTGATCTGATCGATCGTCCGCCCGGCGTCGATGGCCTTCTGCACAACGCCCGAAGTCTCGACCAGCATTTCGTGAAACTCCTTCAACTCTTTCACCGTGCTCAACGGACCGTGGCCGGGGATGAGCTTCGCGTCCGCCGGGACTTTCTTGATGGCGTCCTCCACGTTGCGGATGTAGCCGCGCACGTCGCCGCCCCCGCCGAGGTCGATGTTCGGGAAACGCCCGGAGAAAAACGTGTCACCGAAATGAATCACGTTGGCGTCGGTGAAGTGGACGATGCTGTCGCTGTCGGTGTGCGCGGGCGGCACATGCGCGAGCTTGATTTCCTCGCCGTTGAACCACACCGAGAGCGAGTCATCGAAGGTGATGACGGGCAGCTCGGGCTTCGAGTCGCCCGGCTTTCCGCCGAGCCGTCTGCGGACGTTCGTATGCGCGATGATTTGCGCTTGCTGGCCGAAGTGCGCATTGCCACCGGTGTGGTCGCCGTGATAATGCGTGTTGAGCACGAACTTCAGCCTGCCGGGATTGAGCTGCTTGAGCGCGGCCTCGATCTTCGGCGCAAGCGGCGCGAACTGGTCATCGACGATAAGAATGCCATCCGGCCCGACGGACACTCCGATGTTCCCTCCCGAACCTGTGAGCATGTAGATGTTCCCGGCGACGTGGGTGGCTTTAACCTCCACTTTCGAGAAATCCTGCTGGGCTGTCGCGGACGATACCGCAGCGAGGAAAATGGAGCTGAACATCATTCTTGTTTTCACGGTCGTGCCTTCTTTGCCTTCTCAATGTCGTAAACGAAAATCCCGTGCCCGACGCCGGCGGCTTCGCGCGATTTCGCCATCTGGAACGCGATGAATTTGCTATCGTCGCTCACGACCGGGTTCGACGCCTTGAAGCCCGGATAATCGCTGAAGTAAGTGAGCCGCTCGTAGGCGCCGGTGCCGTCGAGCTTGAGCTTCCAGAGGTCCACGTTGCCGGAGCCTTTGCGGTTCTGCTTGTCGCACTCGACGAGTGTGAACTGGCCATCGGGGAAGATGCCTTCCGGCTCGTCGTACTGACCGGGCGAGTTGGAATAGTTCATCACTTTCTTCGTCACGAGATCGATCCCCGCGACGTCGGTGCCTTGATACCCGTAGGCGCTGAAAGTGAGTTCCTGCTCGTCGGGCGGACGGAAGTTCTGCGTCTCCATCGTGCAGCGGAAAGGCAAGTCCTTGCTGTCGATGATCAGCTTCTGGTTCGCGAGCTTGGGCTGACCGTTCTCGAAAACAATGTCGCCCTCAAGCATCCGTGAACTGCCTACGGGCATTTCCTCGGGATACTCCGCGGCGACGTGGGTCCAGGCGATGTGCATGCGTTTGCGCGAGACGGCCGGGCCTTCACTGCACTTGGTGCCGAGCGGAGCGGCGGGCTTCGTGCCGCTCTGGTCGAGCACGGAGAGCCAGCACTGCACGCGCGCCTCGCCGATGCGCTTCGGATCGAACGACTCGGGCCCAGACAACAGGAGGTCACCGTTCGCCAAGTAGAGCGCCCGCGTGTAGCCGTGGTGCGGGTAATGCGCGGTGAGGTTGCGAATGTGTTTGGTGGCAAGGTCGAGTTCCATCGCGTCGCCAAAGGTCTTTGAGAGAAAAAGAATCTTCTTTCCGTCGTGCGACCAATCAGCACGCTCGCCAAACCACGTCACTCGAGTGATGTGGGGTGGCAGGTGATCGGCGGGATTCTCGCCGGTCTTTGATTCGGCGGCATTCGTGCGCAAAGCCACAGCGACGACCAGCAGTGGGCGAGGAAGATTTGGTGTCGATTCATGGTGTTGCCTCCCGCGATTTCATTTCTGATCGATTTTGCCCGCTGATGCGGACGACACTGGCGTCCCAGTGGTTTTCATTTCCTCGTCAAAGTTCGCTTTCGCGAGGTCGAGTTCGTAAACCATCCCTTCGTAGCCGACGAGATAGATTTCTCCGCGCTGATCGATGGCGAACGAGGCGATGCCCTGCGGCGCGACACCGATTTGCCGGACGACCTGGAGGGTGCGATCCTGTTGCCTGAGCCCGAAGATGCGATGCGACGTGTAGTCGCCACAGACGTAAACGCCGTAGAACGACGAACGCTTGTCGCCGCGATAGACGTAACCGCCGGTGATCGAGTTGCCGTATTTGCGCCGGTAGGCGAAGACGGGCGGCGTGTAGGTCGCGTCATCCTTGCGGTAACGATTCGAGAATGGCTCGAAGCCTTCATAAACATTCCAGCCGTGATTCTCACCGCGGCGCACGATGGCCGCTTCCTCAACGCGATCCTGTCCGACGTCGCCTACCCACAAATCGCGCGTGACGGGATCGAAGCTGAACCGCCACGGCTCGCGGAAGCCGTAGGCCCAGATTTCCGGACGCGCATCGGACCGGCCGCGAAACGGATTATCGGCGGGAATCGCGTAAGCAAGTCCAGCGTCGGTGTGATCCACGTCGATGCGCAGGATTTTTCCGAGATGCGTGGTCAAGTCCTGGCCATGGCCCTGCGGGTCCTGCTGCGGGCCGGTGTCACCCATCGCGATGTAGAGAAACCCGTCGGGGCCGAACCCGATGCAGCCACCGCTGTGATCCTGCGTCGTGCTTATGACTTTCCACAACCGGCGCGAGGGTTGGCCGGAGTCCGAGCGCAAATCCGGCGAGGCCTGGCGCTCGACGACCGTCGTGCCGATCTTCCCTTCCTCGAACACCTGATGCTTGAGAAAGTATCTGCGGTTCTCAGCGAACTTCGGATGAAAAGTCATCCCGAGCAGCCCGTTCGGGCCGCGCTCGTTGAAGATGTCCTTTCCCACGTCCACGAAAAGCGTTTTCGCTTCGTTGGTGCCATTCTTTTCGAGCAGCCAGATCTTACCCGTTTGATGAACGGCGAGGAACGTGTTGCTAACTCCCGGAAGCTGGCCAAACCAGACCAATCCGGACCGAACGTCGCCAGGCTTCTGGACGAACGCGTGGGGAAAGCGCATCTGCTCGGAGAAGAACGGGCGCAGCGCGACGGGCTTGGCCAGTTCGGGAATGTTCGCTGGCATTCCACGATGGCTCGTGAGCGCGTTCTCCGGCTGCTTGAGCGTGACGAGGTATTCGATGAGATCGGTGAACTCCTGCCGCGACAGCCCGGCCTGCAATCCCTCCGGCATGAGCGACACCGTGCTGCCGCGCTGCTCCTGGATGTCCCGCGTGGCGATGCGCAGGTGCTTGCCGTCGGCGCCCACTAGATCGAGCGCCTCCGCCGTCGTTTCCTTGAGGATGCCCTGAAACTCCTCGCCGGCTTTCGTCTCCACGATGGTCGTGCCGTAGCCGACAGCGATCTCCGCCGAAGGTTCGAGCACGGCGCGGATCAATTCGCGGCGCGGAAACTTGTCGCCGACCGCGAGCAAGTCGGGCCCCGCCTTGCCGCTGCGGCCATCCACCGAATGGCACTTCACACACGCCGCACGCCGCTCGTCGTTGAACAGTTCGCGTCCGCGCGCCGCGTCGCCGTCGCGGAGCGATGCAGGGCGTTTCTCGTTTCCGTTCATAAATCGATGGCCAGAACTTCATGATCGAAGACGGATGGCACGGTCGCGAGGAGATATTCGCCGTCACGCCGGGTGCTCACGGTTTTCCCGGCGGCGAGCAGGTGAACGCGCCCCGGCTTCGCGCCCGCGGGCAGGCGGACGCGGACGCGTTGTGATCCGACCGCGATGAGTTCGCGCACCGGCCCTTTCATCATCATCGGGTTCGTGAGGTTGACGAGGTGAACCGTCATGGAGTGCTTCTGCCGCCACACCGTCACGTCGAGCACGCCGGGGCCGGTGACTTCCGCGACAGGAGCTTCGTTTGTCGCCCACTCGACGGAGTTGCGCAGCAGCTTGAAGTGATCGACGCAGAGCACCTCCCAAAACGTGCGGTCGATGTCCCACGGGAAATAAATCACCCGGCCGTTCCCGGCCTGCCGCAGGAATACTTGCGCCACATCAGTCTTCTCCACGCGCGGGAAAACTTTTTCCATCGGCAGGTCGGGATAGCTCGGAATCAGCGTCAGCGGCGCGTTCGCGAATTTTCCGCGCGGTGTGACCTCGACGCGCGACACGCCGTGGATGATGCGGGGCGCATCTTCCAGTCCGCGCAGCAACGGGTGCCGCGGGTTCGACCCGTGTTCGAGCCGCAGGTAGGCGTTCTGCATCCGCGCCTCGGTGCGCCCGGCGAAGTCCGCGCCAAACAAATCCGCCAGCCCGAAGTTTTTTCGCCGCGCTCCCCATTCGTCGCAAAGGCTCGTCTCGTGCGTCGCAATGAGGCTGCCGCCGCGCTCCACGAACGCGCGCAGTTGATTGCACTGCGCGGCGGAAAGCGCGGCGGTGTTCGGGAGGATGAGCGTCTGGAACGCCGCGAGCCGGCCTGCGTCGAGCAGGCGGTCGTGAACCATCTCAAATGGCACGCGCGCCTCGATCAGGGCCTGATACCAGCCGTCGATGTGATCCTCGATTCTGCCGCCGTGGAACCAGCCGGTCTGCTGCGAGTAAACGATCGCGACGCGTGCGAGCGGGCGTTCGTTGCGCAGATATTTCTCCCAGCTCGCGTAACGCCGGTAGAGTTGTTCGATGGGCTTGAGCCAGCGCTCGTCATGGAGCGTGCCGGAAAATTTTGTGAACCACGGGCGCAAATCATTCGCCACGCCGTCGGCGGCCCAAAGCTGGAACTCGGCGGCGTTCTGCACCGAATCTTTCCAGCGGTATGGCTCCTCGAGTCCCACGCTGAAGATGCCGACGATTGGTTTCCGTCCCATCGTGGCGCGAAATTCCTTCGCGTTCTTCCCGTTCGCCCACGGCACGGTGACACCGCGCCGCGCCTGTCGATCCGCGATGAGCGTGGGCGCCAGTTCGCCGATGCGCGTCATGTCCAGCGAACTCGTCGCGCCGCCGCCGGTGTTGGGAATCACGCACGAGTTCGGATTGATGGCGCGCACTTCGCGGTCCCAAAGCTGCCAGAGCTCGAAGAGCCGCTGCTGACGCCAGAGAATGTAAGCGCGCCGCGCGGGATTCTGCGGATCACTCGTGCGCGGCAGCTCGTGCCCCGTCGCTTCCTTGAAATTTTTCCGGCAGTGCTCGCAAAAACATTGGCCTGAGCCGTCCCAGCGGTTGATGAAAATGCCATCGACGCGGTAGCGCGACATGATCTCGCGCTTCACCCCGGTCATGAACTCGAAGTTGTAGGGGCCGAGCGCGCACGTGACCCACATCTCCGGCGAGGCCCAATGCCGCCGCGGCTTTCCATCGGCTTCAACCGCGATCCACTCTGGATGCGCCTGCTGCGCGTCATCGTACGTCGCGTGCGGATCGGTGCGCGCGATCACCACCATGCCCAGCTTGCGGCAGCCCGCGACGAGTTCCCCAAAGACGTCGCGCTCTCCGAGCCACGCGCTGCGATGATGAAACGGAACCGTCGTCGGATAATACGCCACGCAGCCGCCCGCGCTCAGGCACACCGCGTCAGATTTCGTACGCTTGAAGTAATCGAGCCAGAACCGCGGATCGAACTTGCCGGGGTCATCCTCGACGAGCGTGAGCTGCGCCCAGCGCATCGGCCTGTCCACCCAGTCGGGGGCGGGCGGTGAGCCAGCGGCGAATGCGCGGCGCACATCGAACGCACCGAGCGCCGCACCGGCGACGGCCAGCACCGAACTCTGGACGAACTTCCGGCGAGTCGTTTTGACCGGCGCACTCATCGCATCTGGATTCTTGCTCGGAAGCTGGCTGGATTTTCTCCTTCCTCCAAGAACAAATGCGCCGGCACGCCGGTGCGGAAGAATCCGGCGGCGGGCTTTCTGCTTGTCCCGGATCACGCGCCGCGTCATCTTCCAAACACTTTGAAAAGCCAGTTCCCCATCGCCCGGATTTGCGCCGGCCCGGCTCGACGGGGAATGGGTGTCCTCGCTGGTGTTCAGGTTTTGCTGGCGATTTTCACCGCCGCCGCGGCGCAACAGCCGCTCACTCCGTTGTCCACGCCCGTGAAGTCAGTCGTGAACCAGTATTGCGTCAGTTGTCACGACGCGGACGTGAAGAAGGGCGGGCTTGATTTGGAGCACATCAGTCACGACGACGTCACGAAACATTCCGAGGAGTGGGAGCATGTCATCCGTAAACTGCGCGCGCGCCAGATGCCGCCGATCGGCAAGGAACGGCCGGCGGACAAAACCTACGATGAAGTCCTGGCCAAACTGGCCTCACCGCTCGATCGCGCTGCGGCGAGGAATCCGAATCCCGGGCGCACCGAAACATTCCGGCGCCTGAACCGGACCGAATACCAGAATGCCATTCGCGACCTTCTCGCGCTGGAAATTGACGCGGCGGCGCTGCTGCCGAAGGACGACGCGAGCCACGGCTTCGACAACGTGACCGTGGGTGATCTTTCGCCGACGCTGTTGAACCGCTACATCTCCGCGGCCGGGAAGATCGCCCGGCTGGCCGTCGGGGCGCCACAACGCGCACCCGGCGGCGACACGTTCCGCATTCGCCCCGATCTGACGCAGGAGGAGCACGTCGAGGGGCTGCCGCTCGGCACGCGCGGCGGCACGTTGCTGAACTACACTTTTCCGCGTGACGGCGAGTATGAGATTCAAATCCGCCTCACGCGCGACCGCAACGAGGAGGTCGAGGGCCTGCGCGAGCCGCACGAGTTGGAGGTGCTGCTGGATCGTGAGCGCGTGCAGCTCTTCACCGTGACTCCGGCGGGCCGCGACAAGAATTACGAGAAGGTGGATGCGCATTTGAAAGTGCGCGTGCCGGTGACGGCGGGGCCGCACCAGCTTGGCGTGACGTTTCTCAGGAATTCCTCGCCACTCATCGAGACGAAGCGCCAGCCCTATCAGGCTCATTACAACACGCACCGGCATCCGCGCCAGACGCCGGCCATCTACCAGGTTTCCATCAACGGGCCGTACGACTCGAAAGGGCCGGGTGACTCGCCGAGCCGACGCAAGATATTTGGCAGTCTGCCCAACGGGTTCATTCAGGAAGCGCCTGCCGCTGAAAACATTCTTCGCACCCTGATGCGCCGCGCCTATCGCCGGCCCGTGACCAAGGACGATCTCGCGAGGCCGATGGAGTTCTACCGCAAGGCGAAAGCGGAGGATGGCTTCGAGGCCGGCATCGAAACGGCGTTGAGCGCCGTGCTCGTCAGTCCCGAATTTCTTTTCCGCGTCGAGCAGGACCCCGACGGCGTCGCGCCCGGCACGGCGTACCGCCTCAGCGATCTAGCGCTGGCGTCGCGGCTCTCGTTCTTCCTTTGGAGCAGTATCCCGGACGACGAACTGCTCGCGACCGCCGAGCGCGGCGAGCTGCACAAGCCGAAGGTGCTGGAGAAACAAGTGCGCCGGATGCTCGCCGATTCCCGCGCCGGGAATCTCGCCAGCAACTTCGCCGACCAATGGCTCTACCTGCGCAACCTCGAATCCATCACGCCCGACCTGCGGCTCTTCCCCGACTTCGATGACAACTTGCGCCAGGCCTTCCGCCGCGAGACCGAGCTGCACTTCGAGACGATGCTGCGCGAAGATCGCAGCGTGCTCGACTTGCTCAAAGCCGACCACACGTTCCTCAACGAGCGACTCGCGAAGCACTACGGAATTCCCAACGTGTACGGCAGCCAGTTCCGTCGCGTCACCCTGGGCAAGAACAGCGAGCGCGGCGGGTTGCTTCGGCAGGGCAGCATTCTCACGGTGACGTCGTACGCCACGCGCACTTCGCCGGTGATTCGCGGCAAGTGGGTTCTGGACAACATCATCGGCGCGCCGCCGCCGCCGCCGCTGCCCGACGTGCCGGCGCTGAAAGATAACACGGTGTCGGCCAGCCTCTCCGTGCGCGCGCGACTGGCCGAGCACCGCGCCAACGCCGCGTGCGCGAGCTGCCACAACCTCATGGATCCCGTCGGCTTCGCGCTGGAGAACTACGACGCCATCGGCCGCTGGCGCACGACGGAAGACGGCCAGCCCATCGACGCGAGCGGCGGCCTGCCCGACGGGAGCAAGTTCACCGGCGTGGCCCCGCTCGAAGACGGGTTGCGCAAGCGCCCTGAGCTTTTTGTCGGCACACTTACGGAAAAGCTGCTCACGTTCGCGCTCGGCCGCGGCATCGAATCGTCCGATGCGCCCGCCGTCCGCAAAATTGTCCACGACGCACAGGCGAATGATTTTCGTTTCTCGTCCGTCGTTCTTGGAGTCGTCAACAGCGTGCCGTTCACCATGAGGAAGACAGCGAATCCGTGATGGGGCATGACTGAACAGCATGGTTGCGCAGTCCCTCCTGGTCGCGCGTTGAAGCTTTTCAAACCAGTGGAGAATGACCATCCTCGCGCATCATGGACCAGGCCCAGGCGCGCTCGCTGTTGCAGCGGATGCTCGGCCGCGAGGCGGACTTTCGCGACGGCCAATGGGAAGCCATCGACTGCGCGGCCAACCGGCGGCGGCGCGTGCTTGTGGTGCAACGCACCGGCTGGGGCAAGAGCATCGTCTATTTTCTCGCCGCCAAAATTCTGCGCGACGGCGGCGCCGGCCCGACGCTGCTGGTCAGTCCGCTGCTGGCGCTGATGCGCAATCAACTGCTCGCACCGAACGCATCGGTCTGCGCGCCGCCGCCATTCACAGCCAGAACCTCGAAGAGTGGCCGCAGGTCGAATCCGCGCTGCGCGCCAATGAGGTGGACCTGCTCATGGTTTCTCCGGAACGGCTGGGCAACCAGGAATTCATGCAAAGACTGCTGCCGTTGTTCCAGGGACACATCGGCCTGCTCGTCGTGGACGAGGCGCATTGCATTTCGGATTGGGGACACGATTTCCGTCCCGACTACCGCCGCATCGTCCGCGTGATGCGCCTGCTGCCCGCGAGCGTGCCGGCGATTTGCACCACGGCCACGGCCAACAATCGCGTTGTCGAGGACGTGCAAACGCAGATTCCAAATCTGGAGGTCGTGCGCGGCCCGCTCATCCGTCCGTCGCTGAAACTGTTCAACATCCGCCTCGACGACCAGGCCGAACGGCTGGCGTGGCTCGCGCATTTTCTGCCGCAGTTGCCTGGCAGCGGCATCATATACACGCTCACGGTGCAGGATTCGCGGCGGGTCGCGGCGTGGCTCGCGCAACAAGGCGTCGCCGCCCGCGCCTATCACGCCGACCTGGAAGCGGGCGAACGCATCGCAGCCGAACAAGCGTTGCTCGACAACCAGCTCAAAGTTCTCGTTGCCACCGTCGCGCTCGGCATGGGCTTCGACAAGCCGGACCTCGGCTTCGTGATTCACTTTCAACGTCCCGGCTCGGTGGTCGCGTATTATCAGCAGGTGGGTCGCGCCGGGCGCGCGGTCGAGAGCGCCTTCGGCATTCTGCTCAACGGCCGCGAGGACGACGAGATTTCCGACTACTTCATTCGCGCCGCCTTCCCACCGGCTGAAATCATGGAAGCAATTCTCCGCCTGCTCGAACGCAGCGCCGGACTTTCGAAGGAGGAACTCGGCGCAGAATTGAACCAACCGCGCGGCGTCATCGAAAAGGCGTTGAAGCTTCTCGAAGTGGACGGAGCGGTGACGCACGAGAAAACCAAATGGTCGCGCACGGCGAATCGCTGGACGCCGGAGGTGTTGCGCGCGGAGCAAGTGACCAAGCTGCGCCGCGCCGAGTTGGAGGAAATGCGCCGCTACGTCAGCCACACCGGCTGCTTGATGGAATTCCTCGCCCGCGCGCTGGACGACCCGTCGCCGGCACGCTGCGGCAGGTGCATGAACTGCGCGGGCCAGACCTCGCGCCGGACGCCGCCGCGCGAACTGGTGCAGCAAGCCGTCGAGTTTCTGCGCGGCGATGCGCTGATTCTCAAACCGCGCGAGCGCTGGCCCATGCCGGTGCTCGAAGAACTTCAGAAGGCGTTGCCGAAAGCCGTCGAGTGCTACGAGGACAGTGGCCGTCCCAAGACGGTGATTCCCGCCACGCTTCGCGCCGCCGAAGGTCGCGCGCTGTGCATTTACGGCGACGCAGGTTGGGGCGGTGAAGTCGCGCGCGGCAAATACGAAACGGGATCGTTCAGCGAAGAACTGGTGGAAGCGGCCGCGCGCCTGATTCGAGAAAAGTGGAAACCAGATCCGCCGCCGGGATGGGTCACGTCCGTTCCCTCATTGAAGCACCCGGCGCCGATTTCGGACTTCGCGCGCAGGCTCGCGGACAAGTTGGGCGTGCCGTTCTTGCCGGTCATTCACAAACGATGCGAGAACCGGCCGCAAAAAGAAATGCAGAGCGCCGCGTTGCAACTCCGCAATTTGATCGGTTCGTTTGAGATCGCCCGCGAGAAACCGGGCGGCTTCGTGCAACAAGCCGTCTGGCGTGCTGAACGGCTCGTCGGCCACGTCGGAGCAGACGTGATTCCGTCCGGCCCGGTGTTGCTGGTGGACGACATGGTGGATTCAGGATGGACGCTGACGCTGCTTGCGGTAATGCTACGACTGCATGGCAGCGGGCCGGTCCATCCATTGGCGCTGGCCAAGGCCTCGCCGCGAGGAAGCTGATGAATGCACATGATTATTTGAGTGACGACGGGCAGGCGCTCCTGGCGCTCTGTTCGGCGTTCGGTTTGCCGGACAACGCCGAGGCTGAAGGGCTGAGTCCGTTCAAACTTGCCGAATGGAATCAGCTCGCGAAAAAAATCGCCGCTTGTTCGCTCAAACGTCCGGCCGCGTTGCACGGACGGGCCGCCAGCGAACTGGCGCGCGAACTGGCCGTCCCGCCGGATGAAGCCGAACGCATCGTGCGTTTACTCGACCGCGCCAGCCGGCAGGCGTTGGAATTGGAAAGTCTTTTTTCGCAAGGCATGTGGGTCGTGACGCGTGCGGACGAGCGTTACCCGGCGAAGCTGCGCGACACGTTGAAGCACCAGGCGCCGACGGTGCTTTTCGGCGCGGGCGAAATTCATTTGCTGCGCCGCGCCGGCGTGGCGGTGATCGGCTCGCGCAACATTGATGAGGCAGGCGCGGCGTTTGCCAAGGAAGTCGGGCGCAAAGCCGTGGCTGCGAAGCTGGCCGTCGTCTCCGGCGGCGCGCGGGGAACGGACCGCCTCGCGATGGATGGCGCGCTCGAAGCCGATGGCATTGCCCTGGGCGTCCTGGCCGACAGTCTGGAAGCAACCATCCGCAAGTCCGACGTGCGCCAGCTTCTGCTCGACGAACGGCTCGCGCTGATGACGCCTTATGCGCCAACCGCCGGTTTCTCCGTCGGCGCGGCGATGGGGCGCAACAAATTGGTTTACGGTTTGGCTGAGTTCGCCGTCGTGGTGAGCAGCGACCATCAAACCGGCGGCACATGGGCGGGCGCGGTCGAAGCACTAAAAGCAAATTGGTGTCCCGTGCTGGCACGCGACGGTGACGGCGTGCCGCGCGGGAACAGGGAGTTGCTCAAGCTTGGCGCGATGGCCTTGCCCGCCGATCAACTGCCGGAAATTTCCGACCTTGCCGATTGGGTTCAACATCACGCCCAGGCCATGCCGGCGGAGGCGGAGTTATTCGACTTTGCGTTGCGGGACAAACCGCGCTGAAATTGGTGCCGTTCACCATGAGGAAAACATTATGAGTTTCATCACGAAAAAGTTCATGCCGCGGCGGACGTTTCTGCGCGGCATGGGAGCCACGATGGCGTTGCCGCTGCTCGAGGCGATGGTTCCCGCCGCGACGCCGCTGGCGAAGACCGCCGCCAATCCGGTGCGCCGGCTCGGGTTCGTCTTCATGCCGATGGGCTGCGACCAAAGCCGGTGGACGCCGCCAGGCGGGACGAAGCTCGGCGAGCTTTCGCCCATCCTCAGTTCGCTCGCGCCGGTCAAGGAACACGTCACGGTGATCTCGAATCTGGAGTTGCAGAACGCGTATCCCGGCAGCCATGCCACGTCGAACTCCGCCTTCCTGAGCGCCGCCAAGGCGAAGCTGACCGAAAGCACGGACTACTACCTCGGCACGACGGTCGATCAGATTGCCGCGCAGCAGATCGGCCAGCAGACGCAGTTGCCGTCGCTCGAACTGTCGATGGACCTGCTCCAATTGGTGGGCCAATGCGACAACGGCTACGCTTGCGTCTATCACAACAATCTTTCCTGGTCGTCGCCCACGACGCCGCTCCCGGCCGAAGCGCATCCGCGCATCGTGTTTGAAAGTTTGTTCGGTGAAGGCGGCAGTGCGGCGGAACGGCGGGCCGCGTTGCGCAAGCGCGCGAGCCTGCTCGACTCGTTCACCGACGACCTCTCGCGGCTCAAGCGCGAGCTTGGCCCCGGCGACCGCGACCGCATCGGGCAGTATCTCGACACTGTGCGCGAAGTGGAGCGGCGCATTCAAAAAGCCGAGGCTGACGTCGCGAACAATCCGCTGCCTGACCTCGACCGGCCGGTGGGCGTGCCCGCCGCGTATGCCGACCACGCGCGCCTGATGTTCGACTTGCAGGTGCTGGCGTGGCAGGGCGACGTGACGCGCGTCATCACGTTCCAGCTCGCGCGCGAGACCAGCAACCGCACCTACCCGGAGATCGGCGTGCCCGATCCGCATCATCCGCTGTCGCACCACGGCAACGACCCGGCCAAGATCGCGCGCATGTCGAAGATCAATCAGTTCCACGTCTCGCTCTTCGCCGAGTTCCTCGGGAAATTGAAGGCGACCAAGGAAGGCAACGGCACGCTGCTCGATCATTCGCTCTGCCTCTACGGCAGCGGCATCGGCAATCCCAACGTGCATGACCACTCGAATCTGCCAATCCTCGTCGCCGGTGGCGCGGCGGGCGGAATGAAAGGCGGGCGGCACATCCAGTATGCCAAGCCGACCCCGCTGGCCAATCTCCACCTGACGCTGCTCGACAAAGCCGGCGTCCATCTCGACAAGTTCGCCGACAGCACCGGCAAGGTGGATGAGTTGTTTGAGCCGCTGGCGGTTTGATTATCTTCACCAATCAACCAGAATGGCGTATTCTTTGCCGAGGCATGAGAGCCGCCAGATTTTTCAGCCATGAAAGCGAAAACTTATCCCCACATCAGCCGCGCCTCGAAGATTCTCGGAGGCATCCCGATCGTCACCGGCACGCGCACTTCCGTTCGGGCCGTGGCGGGTTACTACCAGATGGGCATGAATCCCGATGAGATTCTTCAAACGCTGCCGCACCTGACCCTGGGGCAGGTCCACGCCGCGCTGGCCTACTACTTCGACCATCAGAAGGCGATCGACCGCGAGATCGCACGCGCCCGTGACGTGTCTCACTGGAAACAGCAGGCCGGGCAGTTCGCCAAGCAACTCGCCTGATGCCCGCCGACATCAAGCTGCTCATCGACGAGGACACCCACCTGGCCCTGGCTGGCGCTTTGCGCGGCAGGGGATACGACGCGGTGCATGTGAGGGAAGCGGAACGGCGCGGCCTGGATGACTTGTCGCAACTTGCGTTCGCCGTGCAGCAGGGCCGCTGCTTCCTGACGTTCAACGTCGGCGAGTTTGTCGTGTTGCACGGGCAGTTCCTGCGGGCGGGTCGCGGGCATTTTGGCGTCATCGTTTCGGCCCAAAAACCTGTCGGGCGATTGTTGCGGGAAACCCTGGCCTTCTTGCAAAGCCACTCGGCCGACGAGACCCGGAGCCAACTGTTCTTCTTATAGCGCATGTCCGCGGACGCACGCGATGCGCCAACCCCCACCAAGTCCTCGCTTTCCAAAGCGCGACGAACACGCCAAAGTTCTCGTGCTGGATTTCAACGGATGAGACTGCTACGGGCAATCGTAATGGCTGTGCTGTTGGCTTCGGGGACACGAAGCCTCGCAGCATCGCTCGCCGACGCCGCCGAGAAATCCGACCGCGCCACCCTTCGCACGCTGCTCAAACAGCACGCCGATGTGAATGCAGCGCAGGCGGACGGCATGACGGCGCTCCATTGGGCGGCGCATCGCGACGATCTCGAAACGGCGAAGCTGCTGCTGAAATCCGGCGCGAACGTCATCGCCACGAATCGCTACGGCGTGACGCCGCTTTCTCTTGCCTGTGGCAATGGCAACACCGAGTTGGTGGAACTGCTCCTCGCCGCCGGCGCGGATGCAAACACGACGTTGCGCGGCGGCGAAACGGTTCTCATGACCGCCGCGCGCACTGGCAAAGCCGGCCCGGTGCGCGCGTTGCTCGCGCGCGGTGCGAAGGTGGATGCGAAGGAACGACGCGGACAGACCGCCCTGATGTGGGCGGCGGCGGAGGGCCACACCGCCGTCGTCGAGTTGCTGCTCAAGGCCGGCGCGGATTTTCGCATTGCACTCCCGGACTCCACTTTCACCGCGCTGTTCTTCGCCGTGCGCGAAGGGCGGACGGACGTTGTGCGCGCCTTGCTCAAAGCCGGAGCGGACGTGAACGACACGTTGCAACCGCACAAAGACATGCGCAAAGGCGCGAGGGCGGGAACCAGCCCGCTGATACTGGCGGTCGAGAATGGCCACTTTGATCTCGCCGTGGCTTTGCTTGATGCCGGGGCTGATCCGAATGATCAGCGTTCTGGATTCACCGCACTGCACGCGCTGAGTTGGGTGCGCAAGCCGCCGCGCGGCGATGGTGATGATGGCGACCCGCCGCCGATTGGCTCAGGAAATCTGACCAGCCTTCAGTTCGCAAAAAAATTGGTGGAGCACGGCGCGGACGTGAATTTGCGGCTGAAGAACGGCAAGTCCGCACCGGCAAAATTCAGCAGGGCCGGCGCGACGCCGTTCCTGCTCGCCTCCTTTACGGACGACGTTGCCTTCATGCGGGTGTTGCTCGAACTGGGCGCCGATCCAAGACTCGCGAACAACGACAACTCGACGCCGCTCATGGTCGCCTGCGGAACCGGCATTGGATCGGATGCCGCGGACGAAACCGCCGGCACCGAGCCGGAAGTGATCGAGGCCGTGCAACTGCTCCTGAAACTAGGCGCGGACGTAAACGCGGTCGATGCCAACGGCGAAACCGCCATGCACGGCGCGGCCTACAAGAATATGCCGAAAGTGATCCAGCTTCTCGCCGACCACGGCGCGAAGATCGAGATCTGGAACAGGAAGAACAAATATGGCTGGACGCCATTATTGATCGCTGAAGGGTACCGTCCAGGAAACTTCAAGCCTTCCGCCGAAACCATCGTCGCGCTCCACAAAGTCATGCTCGCGGCGGGCGTCGCCATCCCCATCAACACCCCGACGGCAGAGGCTGGGGCCAGTGAGTATTCGCCGCCTGGCGCGAAAAAAACTTTGCCGTAGAATTCTTCCCCAACGCAGAACACTCCAGTCCGGCACTCACACCTTCACCCACTCCTTGCTCCGGCTGCTCTGCAAAATCGCCTCGCACAGTTTCACCTCGTGATGCCCGTCTTCCGCCGTGGCGAAGAGCAGCGGGGTCTTGCGTCCGCTGGCGATGTGCTCATAGACGGCGCGGTAATGCATCTTGTGCGCGTCGGCGAAACCCTCGGGGTGGCCGCCGGGATAATCGGTGAAGCCCGCGATGTCCACGTCGAAGCCGGGCGTGGCGCGCTGGAGAAGCTTGTTCGGCTCGTCGCGGCGGCCGAGAATCATTTCGTTGGGCTGCTGAAGATCCCAGCGCAGGCTGCCCTTCGTGCCGTAGATGCCGAGGGCGAGACTGCATTTCCAACCGGCGGCGACTTGCGAGATGGTGGCGTTGGCATGGACGGCGTTGGCGTAGCCGTGCTTGGCCTTGGCGAACTTGAGCAGCACGCTGCCGAAATCCTCGGTGTCGCACTTGTAGGGAACCATTGTCTTCGGATCGACCTTGGCGAAGGTTTGCACCTCGCCCTTGGGCCGGTAGCGCGTCTTGTGAAAGGTCTCGATGTGCGCGAAGACGGACTGCGCGCGCGCGCCGAGGATGAACGACACGGCGTCAATCCAGTGCGTGCCGATGTCGCCGACGGCGCGGAGCTCGCCGCCCTCGCTGGCGAGCAGGCGCCAGTTGTAGTCGGTGGCGTGCAGGAGCCAGTCCTGGAAGAAGTGGCCCTGGACGTGAATGATCTCGCCGAGTTCGCCGCGCTCGACCATGGCGCGCGCCTGGAGCACCGCCGGGAAGAAGCGGCACATGTAATTCACAGCGAAGACGGGCGAGGATTTCTTTTTCACCTCCACGACGACCTTGGCCGCTTCTGCGCTCGCCATGCTCAATGGCTTTTCACAGATGGCATGCTTGCCCGCCCGCAGCGCCGCGATGGATTGCTCGACGTGAACCCGATTCGGCGACGTGATGTGAACGACATCGACATTCGGCGAGCGCAACATCGCGCGATAATCGTAGTCGCCGTAAACCTCCGGGATGCCCCACAGCTCGGCGGTGGCCTTGGCATTCTTGGTCGAGCCGCAAATGGCCGTGACCTGCACGCCGAGGCGTTTCAGAGCTTCGATATGAACGGGTCCAATGAATCCGGTGCCGATGACCCCGGCGCGAAGATGGTGAAGTGGTTTCATAGGGAACAAAAATTGAGTTTGCAGATTGAGAATTGGGCGCTGGACCACAGTCGCCCGACGTTTTGTTCAAAGCCGATGCGATGCTGGTTTCATTTGCTGATGCCGCGTTCGCTTTGTCGGACAAATTTCACCAAGTGTTGCACCTCGTCGAGCGGAGGCAATTCGGCTTCGATTTTTGTGAGCGCGTTGGGAATCGTCAGGCCTTCGCGGAAAAGAATTTTGTAAGCCTGCTTGAGCGCCGTTTGAGCTTTCTCGGAAACGCCGTTTCGCTCCAAACCGACTCTGTTGATCGTGCGCGTCTCGACGGGGTTGCCGTCGGCCAGCATGAATGGCGGCACGTCTTGCACTACTTTCGAGCAGCCGCCGATGAGCGCCATTTTTCCGACGCGACAGAATTGATGCACCGCCGCCAGTCCGCCGATCACCGCGCGATCCTCGACTCTGACATGGCCGGCGAGCGTCGCGACATTCGACATGATGATGTGATTGCCCAGCGTGACGTTGTGCGCGAGATGGCAGTAGGCAAGGATGTGATTGTGCGAGCCGACGGTAGTGACTTCGCCGTCGCCGGTGGCACTGTGGATCGTGACATACTCGCGGAACGTATTTTCGTCGCCGATTTCGGTCCACGTCACGCCGCCATGCCACTTCAAGTCCTGCGTCTTGAGTCCGATGCTGGCGAATGGAAAAATTTCATTCCGTTGCCCGAGTCTCGTGTGGCCGTCGATGACAACGTGCGAATGAAGGCGGCAACCACTGCCCAGCACGACGTGTTTCCCGAGGACACAATACGGACCGACGAAACAGTCAGCGCCGATTTGCGCACCGGGATCAATGACGGCGGTGGGATGAATCATGTCGTGCAGTCCAAGTGCTCAGGCATCCACGAGCATGAAGGTGACGTCCGCTTCGCTCACCGTTTCGCCGTTGACTGAACAGACGCCGCGAGCTTTGCCGATTTTTCCGCGGCTCTTCGTCAACTCGACGTCGATGATGAGCGTGTCGCCTGGCCGCACCGGCTTGCGCCACTTCACACTCTCGGCGGACATGAAGTAAGCCAGCTTGCCGAGGTTCTCCGCCTGTTTGAGGGTGAGGATGCCGGCGACTTGCGCAATCGCTTCGAGCTGGAGCACGCCGGGCATGATCGGATGCGTGGGAAAATGACCAACAAAAAAAGGCTCGTTCACGCTGACGTTTTTGAGAGCCGTGATGCGATTGCCTTCAATCTTCGTCACGCGATCCACCATCAGGAACGGATAACGATGCGGCAGGATCTTCATCACTTGATTGATGTCCAACACCGCGCCGTCCTGAATTACCGGCGCGTCGCTCGGCGCGGCAGTGCCCGAAACCGGTTTCGGCGGCGGAGCAAAGGCCTGCGCGGCCAGCAGCGGTTTGCGAATCTGCGCCGTGATCCGTTTGGCGAGTTCGCAATTGGCGAAATGGCTCGGCTTGACGGCGACGACGTGGCCAAGAATCGGCCGCCCGACGAGCGCGAGGTCGCCGACGATGTCGAGCATCTTGTGGCGCACAAATTCCTCGGGGTAGCGCAACGGCTCGTTCGTGAGCACCGCGTCATCGCGGATCACGACGGCATTTTCCAGGCTGCCGCCTTTGATCAACCCATTTTTGATCAAGTATTCAAGCTCCTCGAAAAAACAGAAAGTCCGCGCGTGGGCCAGCTCGCGCACCCATGTGTCGGGTGTCACCTCCAGTGAAAAAAACTGGGTGTAACGGCCAGCTTTGTCGGCGCTGGTGCAGGTCAGTTTGAAACTGTCGTGTGGAAAAATGGAGATGATGGTGTCACCGAATTCCAATTCGATCGGCTCGTCGATGCGATACGGCTCGCGCAACTCGGACTGCGGGACGATGCCGGCCTGTTCCACCATCTGGCAGTAAGCGCGCGAGCTGCCGTCGGCGATGGGCGGCTCGTTGGCATCGAGTTCAATGATCGCGTTGTCGATGCCGCTGCCGGCGAAAGTCGCGAGCACATGTTCGACCGTGTGAATTTTCGCGTTGCCCTTGGAAAGTGTCGTCGAGCGATTGGTGTCGGCGACGTTTTCGGCGAGCGCCTCGATTTCCGGTTTACCCTCGAGATCAACCCGGCGGAAACGCAGCCCCGTGTTTGGCGCGGCAGGCAGGAAATTCATGCTGACCCGGTTTCCGCTGTGCAGGCCGATGCCCGCGAAGGCGGCGGGCTGTCGCAGGGTTTGCTGTTGTAACACGGCGGCGATTAAACAAACCGTCGCGCCCCTTGGCAAGCGGCCAAATGCTTTGCGGACGCGGCGGCGTTGCCCGTCAACTCGCGACGACGAGAGCGGTTGTCAAAGCGGGGACAGGATGCGGTAGAAGCGTTGCTCGAAATTCTGAGCGTCGGGATCAATGAATTCGACTTTGTTCGCGGGAGCGGTGTTGGTTCCAATGGAAATCCAATCAACCAGATTGGTGGAAACCTGAATGACGTTCGTGGTTCCGATACCGACACTTTCCAAGCTGAGACGAAATTGCGACTGGTTGAAGAATTTTTGGCCGATGATTCGCGTGCGCAGCACCTGCAGCGTCAGAGACGGCGAAAAAATCGGCCGGCCTTGGAGGTCTTGAGTCTTGGCGGAGAGCAGCAAATCGCCCGCGGGCAGATTGCTGACCGTGATGGAGAACGGCGGTTCGGTGGCGCGGCCGAGCAGGTTGGTGCCCGCGAAAATGTCGATGGGCTGAATGTTGTTGTCCGTGATTCGAGACAAAACGGTGATCGTCAGCGGCGAGGAAACCAGCGGCGTCAGGTCGCTCACGGCCAATTCGATCTGCGCAGGTGTGCCGTTTGTGGAAAAACTGACGCTGACCGGCTCGGAAGTAGAATGTGTGCCATCCGCATACGTGGCGGTTGCAGTCAACGAATAGACTCCTGGCGGGAAGTCGAGATTGGTCAACGTCGCGCTGAACGGTTCGGACGCCAGCTTGGCGAGTGAGTTGGTGGCGAGAAAAAATTCAACTTGCAACGGCGTTTTGGCCGAAGATGGCACAACGGCTTGCAGACGAATCGTGGCGGGCGGAGTGAAGCTCGTGTCCGCCATTGGCGGCGTGAAAAAAATGCGCGGCGCGGGCGGGCTGGCGGTGTTGAACGGCGCGCGGCCGCCGGGGAATGGAACGTAAAGAGGATCGCCGACGTTGAGCATTTGCCAGCCGAGGTACCAAGCATCGCGGAAGAAAGCGTCGCCGATGTTCGCGCCTTCGAGCAGGTTCCGGAGAATGGCATCCGGCCGGGGCACGCCTTCATCCAACGGTTCGGCGATCCCGCCCAAGGTCGCCGTGATCCCGGCGGCGATGGCCCCCGTCCCCCAACCTGGATCCAGATCGGAACCATTCGGCGGATTGTTGTCGCCACGTGGCCCGCCAAAAAGCCCCTCGCTTTTCCATTCCATGCCGATGGCACCGGGCAGCCAGGTCCACGGATCGGGCTGGGGATTGGAGTTCACGTCTTCGGTGTTGTACCAACCATAAGTACCGGCGTAAAAAATGGCGTGAGGGGCCTGCGGAATATCTGAAGCCGGCTCGCCAATGCGGCGAAAGGTGCTTTCCTGCTGCCACGGAAACCCGGCGGCGATGGCCATTTGGGTGGTTCTGAAAAGGGTCCATTCCACGTAGCGATCGTAAATCCACGGATCGCTGGGCGGCGGCGTTTGCAGAAGTTTATCCGTGCTCTTGCGATCGAAATAAAATGTGCCGCCGAGTCGATCAAGGCCGCCGGCCTGCTCGGCTTGAATGGCTTTGTCAACTTGTTGCCGCGCGATGGCGGGCGTGGAGCCATCGAGTCGGAAAACGGCATAGACTCTTTTGCCGGTGCGGGCGCGGAAGGCGGCCAAAGGTTCAAATGGCGGGTAAGTGACAACATTCGTGACGACGACTGGATTTCGATCCGTGTCGATTGCGTTGATCGGCCCATCAATGCCACCGGGCACGGCGTGCGGCGTGGCGTTGGTCCCCGGCGCGTACGGATTAGCGTAGAAGCGGGTGTTCTGTCCCGCGCCGATGTTCGTTCCTGAGAAGGCTTCGTCATAGGGATCGGAAAGATACGAATCGAGGCTGGCACCCTTGATTGAACCTGCGCGCGGGTATTTCCAGACGTCGTTGAAAACCGAGTACGGCGTGCCGTAGGTGAAGACAAAATAGAGAATCTTTTCCGGGCCGATCCGTGTCAGCGCGTTCGTGATCGGCGCGACGATTTCCGTCAGCGCCGCCGAGTAAGGATAGTTATCTTCGTAGCCGGCGATGGAAGTCGGATGGATGCCAAGCAAGTGATTTCGCGGAATGCCACGCCGGCTTGCATAATAGTCCGCCACGCCAAACGACGCGGGAAGGTCCGCATTGTAAATCACGAGCACGCGATCCGAATACGGTGACAGCCATACATTGGAAGTTGCGTTCGTGACGGGAACGGGAGCCGGCACGTCGGCGGACGTCGGAACGGCATCAGCGTGAAGGTCGTCGCGTCCAAGCAGCAACAGAAGCGTCAACCGAAAAATGATGAAGGCACTGCGCGTGGTGAACGACGCGAACGTCGCCGGCCTAGCTAGGTTGCGTGTTGGTGGGGAAGTCAGTTCATCGGCCTGGCCGGGGATAATCGGGTGCGCTTCGCGTCGCGCGTTTTGTCCAAATTGAGTATTCATCGGCAGAGTAATTCACCGGGCTTCGTCATGAGGCGCGCGAAGTATAGCACAAGTGGCGTGCCGCGCTGAAATTTGTTTACCCCGTTACTGCGCGGTCCAGCCACCGTCGATCAACACGTCGGTGCCGGTGATGAAGCCAGCGGCGTCCGAGCAGAGATAGAGCGCGAGCTGGCCGATTTCCTCTTCGCGGCCCCAACGGCCAATCGGCAGTTTGGCGATGAACTGCTGATTGAGTTCGGGATTTTGGAGGATGGGCGCGTTCATTTCCGTGGCGATGGGACCGGGGCTGATGCCGTTGACGGTAATTTTGTCCGGCGCGAGTTCCAAAGCCAGGGCGCGCGTCAGGCCGAGCAACGCGGTCTTGCTCGCGGCGTATGCGGTGCGCCCCGGCAGCGCGACGTGGCTCATGATCGAGGTGAGGTTAAGGATGCGGCCGTAGCCCTGGCCTTTCATGAGCGGCACGATGGCGCGGCACATCAGGAAGACGCCGGTCAAGTTGGTGCCGATGACGTGATTCCATTCCCCGAGCGTGAATTCCGTGATCGGTTTGCGCACGTTGACGCCGGCGTTGTTGATCAAAATCTGCACGTGACCGAAGCGCGCTGAAACCTCGCCGGCTAATTTCCGCACTTGATCTTCATCGGTGACATCGGCGGGAAAAATTTCGGCGGTTGCGCCGAGCGCGCGCGCGGCGGCGGCCGTTTCCGCCAACAGTTGCTGATTGCGGGAAACCAAGGCGAGTTGCGCGCCCGCCCCGCCGAGGGCCAGCGCCATCGCGCGCCCCAATCCTTTGCTGGCGCCCGTGATGAGCGCCACTTTGCCGTTCAGGTTTTCATTCATAAACTTGGCGCGCATTTGAACCGAACTCCCGCGCCATCACCAAGCAGAAAAACCGCGCGCCTTCGAGCGAATGGGGTTCTGCTTGGATTTGGCGAACGCTCCCGCTATAAAAATCCCCATGCGCTACCGTTCCATCGATTCACAGCTCTTTGTCCAAAACCGCGCGAACCTCGCGAAACTACTGCTCCCCAATTCGCTCGCCGTGATCAACGCCAATGATCTTTTGCCGACGAATGCCGACGCCACGCTGCCGCTTCGACAAAGCTCGGATCTGTTTTACCTGACCGGCGTGGCGCAGGAGGAAACAATTTTGTTGCTGTATCCCGAGGCTCACGACGAAAAGTTCCGCGAAATCCTTTTTCTCCGTGAAACGAGCGATCTCATTGCGACTTGGGAAGGACACAAACTGGCCAAAGAGGAAGCGCGCAAAGTCACGGGCATCCAGCGTGTGGAATGGCTGACGGAGTTCCGCCCCATCTTCCACCGGCTGATGTGCGAGTGCGGGCATGTTTATTTGAACAGCAATGAGCACAAACGCGCGGTCATCGAAGTCGAAACGCGCGAAGCCCGTTTCGTCGCCGACACGCTCAAGCGTTATCCGTTGCACGATTTCCAACGGCTCGCCCGCATCATGCACCGGCTGCGCGCGGTGAAGTCGCCGCTGGAGATTGAGTTGCTCCGCGCGGCGTGCTTCATTACCAAGGCGGGCTTCGAGCGCGTGTGCAAATTCGTCCGGCCCGGTGTGAACGAAATGGAAATCGAAGCCGAATTCGCGCACGAGTTCATCCGGCGCGGCGGCGGGTTCGCCTACACGCCGATCATTGCGAGCGGCGCGAACGCCTGCGTGCTGCATTACATCGAGAACGATCAACCTTGCCGCAAGGGCGACTTGCTCTTGCTTGATGTCGGTGCTTCGTATGCGAATTACAACGCCGACCTGACGCGCACGATTCCCGTGAGCGGACGTTTCACCCGCCGGCAGCGGCAGGTTTACAACGCCGTGTTGCGGGTGCTGCGCGCCACGAGCGCAGCAGCAGTGCCCGGCAAATTTCCGAAGGATTGGCAAAAAGAAGCCGAGCAATTCGTCGAAAAAGAGCTTGTTGATCTCGGCTTGCTCAAAATGTCGGAGATCAAAAAACAGGATCCAGACAAGCCTGCGTTCAAAAAATACTTCATGCACGGTGTCGGGCATCCGCTCGGGCTGGATGTTCATGATGTGGGGCTGACGGTCGAACCCATCCAGGCGGGCTGGCTGCTCACCGTTGAGCCGGCGATCTACATCAAGGAAGAGGGTTTTGCCGTCCGTCTGGAGAACGACATCCTCGTGCAAGCGGGCGGTAATGTGGATCTCCTGGCGGACATTCCCCTCGAAGCCGACGAAGTTGAGCAACTCATGCGGCGCTGAAATCTTCAGCTCGAACGGAACCAAAGGCCGTTTGCAGCATCAAAAGGTGTGTGTAACAAATTCGCACTGCCCGCCGTCATGGGTGGTGATTGAACTATTTTGCTGAACACCGACTAAGTGTCCCGAAGAAGATATGAAACTCGCCAACTCCATTGACCGTCGCCATTTTGTAAAAACGTTTGCCTTTGCCACCGCGTACTCCAGCCTGCTCGGCCAGTCATGGACCAACCTCATTGCCGGCGAAGTTGCCCTTCAATCCGCTCCTTCCACCGGTGTCCTGCGGCTCAAGTTGACGGATTTTCCTGCGCTGCAAACTGAGTCGGGGTCGGCTCGCATCGGCATAAACCCCTTGCGCGGCGGCGGCGGCGGACTCATGCCCGATGGTAATTTCTATCCCATCATTGTTAGCCGCGGGCCGAATAACACGTTTTTTGCCCTCAGCTCCCGCTGCACGCATCAAGGTTGCACGGTGGATCCGCTGGACTCTTCAACAAACGAAATCCACTGTCCGTGCCACGGTTCACGCTACGCGATTGACGGGAAGCGACTCGGCGGGCCGGCTCCCTCGGCTTTGTCCAAATTTCCGATTGCTTTCGATGGCAACGACACGCTGACGATCCAAATCTCAAGCATGGCGTACACAGTTACAGCCACGAGTGTTCCCGGGAGCGCGAAGCCGCGCGTACGGCTTGATTTTCGTTCGTTCCGCAATGTTGATTATGAAGTCCAGTTCCGCGCAACACTGGACCAGGCTTCGTCGCCGGTTCCTTTCGCGCTCACTTCCGAGGGCGCGCTGGATCAAAATGTGTTCAGCGCAACGAGCGCCGCGAGCGCGAGTCTTTTTGTGGAGCCGACCACGCAGACAGGTTTCTATTTGGTCACTGCCAAAGTCGTGGAGTTGTGAAGCCGGCGTGGACTGACGCCACTTGACGGGACGGAAACTTCGTCCGGAGTTTTCCGCTACACGGCGTCTTTTTCCAGTTGCAAACCCACTTCAAGGCAGTCGGGGCAAACGCCCTCGCAGAATTTGGACTGGGAATGGCGCGCGAGGAAGTTCTCGACTTCATCCCAGTGGTTCTCATCGGCATGAACTTTTTTGCAAAATTTGCAAATCGGGATGATCGGCTGCACCTGGCTGACTCGTGTCACTGCGCGCTGTAGTTCTGCGACGCGCTGGGCGAGTGCTTGTTGTAATTTGACGATGCGTTCCCCCACCTGCACGCGCACCCGGAGCTCCTCGTAATCAAACGGCTTGGGAATATAATCGTCGGGCATGATCCAATCCAGAATGGCGAGCGGAGGCGCGTCGGGTTGCTGGAGCACGCGCCAGGCTTCGTCGCCATCGCCGCAGGACACGAGGTCGTGACCAAAATTGCGCAGGACAAGTTCCAGCACATGGCGGCAAACGGCGTCATCATCGGCGACCAGGATTTTCATATTTCGGCCCCATGCGGGCGTTGACGATCGCGAACAGTGTTTTGGGCGCAGGCGTGATTCAATTCACGATTAGCGCCGGCAACGACAACCTTGTCCGCTGAAGGATCATCGGCTTTGGGCAAAAAAGTTTGAGGGAGGACAATTTTCTGTTTTCCAAAACGCGGGCGGTTCCTAGTCTCCCGGCGTGTCAGTCGCCATCTCCATCATCGTGCCGGTGTTCAACGAAGCGGCGAACATCCAGCGCCTCGCGTGCGAAGTGACCGCGGCGCTCGCCGGCGAGCCGCGCCTTTGGGAACTAATCTTTGTGGACGACGCGAGCCGCGATGAGACATGGATCGAAATCGTGGCCGCGCACGCGGCGGACGGCCGGGTGCGCGGTCTGCGCCACGCGCGCAATGCGGGGCAAAGCGCCGCGTTGTGGAGCGGAATGCAGGCGACGGATGCGGAAGTGATCGCGACGCTGGATGGTGATTTGCAAAACGATCCCGCCGATTTGCCGAAGCTGCTGCGCGAACTGGCGTCGGCGGATTTTGTCATGGGTGTGCGCTTGGCGCGGCAGGACAATTTTCTACGTCTCGCTTCCTCGGAGGTTGCGCGGTGGGCGCGGCGCGCGGTGTTGGGCGTCGATTTCCGCGATACGGGTTGTTCGTTGCGGGCTTTTCGACGTTCGGCGTTGAACGGAGTTTTTCCTTTCAACGGCCTGCACCGCTTTCTGCCGATATTGGTGCATGGAAACGGTTCGCGCATGGTCGAAGTGCCCGTCCACCATCGCCCGCGCGTGGCGGGCGTTTCCAAATACGGCGTGTGGAACCGGCTGGGCCGCGGCCTGGTCGATTTGTTTGCCGTCGCGTGGTATCAAAGGCGCCGGTTGCCCGTCGTTCCGCTTGCCGAAGTGCTCGCGGCCTCTCCGGCGGTGAAACGCGCGCTCGACGAGACAAATTTTGCGTCGAAAGTTCGCGACGGCGCGGCCGGACGATGAACTGCGCGGCGCAAACTTCCTTGCCTACTCCGGCATCCGTGCGCAAGACTCCGCGCAGGCTGGAACCGGCTCGCAGTGAACGGACTGGCCAATAAAAGCATGAACAAGTTGCGACTCCGACAGCGGCAAAATTTTTGGGGCATGGGCATTATGCTGTTCGGCCTGCTGGCCTGTTCCGCGCCCGCCAAGCCCAAGGAAGCGACCTATGCCAATCCGGTGCTGGGCGGCGATTTTCCGGATCCGTCCGTGATCCGCGCCGGCGACGATTTCTGGGCGACGGCCACCACCTCCGAATGGGCGCCCATTTTTCCGCTGCTGCGTTCCCGCGATCTGGTGAATTGGAAAATCGAGGGCGCGGTTTTCACGAAACGTCCGGAGTGGTCGGTTGGCAATTACGCGGCACCCGAATTGACGGAATTTCGTCGTCGTTACCTGGTTTATTATGTCGCCCGGAAAAAAGACGGCCCGCTTACGATTGCCGTGGCGAGCGCGGCCCGGCCCGGCGGCCCGTACACGGACCACGGCCCACTGGTCAGCCAGGAAATGGGTTCCATCGATCCCGACATGACGCTGGACGAAGCCGGCGATCCTCATTTGATCTGGAAAGAGGACGGCGATAGCCGTAAAAAGCCCGCGGTCATCTGGGCCCAAAAACTAAACGACGACGGCACGCAACTGGTCGGCGAGAGGAAGGAACTCATCCGCAACGACGCTCCGTGGGAAGGCGACAGCGTGGAAGGACCGTTTGTGTTGCGCCACCGCGAGTGGTTCTATCTCTTTTACTCCGGCAATGGCTGTTGCAACACCAACTGCAATTATGCGTTGGGGGTTGCCCGCGCGAAAAATTTGCTCGGATCGTGGGAAAAAAATCCGGCCAACCCGATCCTCGCCGGCAATGACACATGGAAATGTCCCGGGCACGGCAGCATCGTGGCCGATGCCGAAGGACATCAGTATCTGCTCTATCACGCATACAGCGCCACAGATTCGATTTACGTCGGTCGCCAGACGATGTTGGACGCGGTCACTTGGAGCAGCGATTGGCCGGCCATCAACCACGGCAAAGGCCCCAGCAAACGAACCATGGCCCCGCTCGGTGTCCCCAGCTTGCATGGGGAGAACACTTTTTTCGACGATTTCACGCTCAGCAATCTGCGTCCCGAATGGCAGTGGCCTTCGGCCAGCGAACCCAATTACCAGATAATCAGCTCCGGTTCCGGCCGGATTGTTCTGTCGCCCGCGGCTGCCTGGCTGCGTTTGGTGATCGCGAAAACGCCCTCGGCCTGGCTGCCGGTGGCGGGAAACTCGTGCTCTGGCGGCGGCAAAAAGGAAATCACGAAAACCTCATCACCCGGGATTTCCCCAACGCACCGGAAGTCTTTTTGCGTATGACCGTCACAGGAGGCCGCCGCTACCAGTTTGAATACAGCCTCAATTCGCGCGATTGGAACAACATGGGAGCCGCCGTCACCGTCGCGGGGGATTTCCTCCCGCCGGCGGACCGCGGCGTGCGCGTCGCGCTGACTGCTGGCGGAACTGCTGAGGCGGTCGGGAAATTCGACTGGATCCGCATTGTGCCGCGGCGCAAAAATTAACTTTTTCCCATGCCCGCGCCGATTCCTCGCCGACAATTTTTCCAAACCGCGGCGACGGGTGCGCTCGGTGCGCTCGGTGGTTTGGATTTTCTCGCGCGGCTGCCGCGCGTCACTGCGGCCGAGGCCCGGCTCGAAACCCGGTTCGTGCAATTTCGTCCCGAAATCGAGCCGCTTGTTCGCCTGCTCGAAGAAACTCCGCGTGAACGCCTGCTCGAAGAAGTTGGCCGGCGCATCCAGCGCGGCTTGAGTTACCGCGAAGTTTTGTCGGCGCTTCTGCTCGCTGGCGTGCGCAACGTCCAACCCCGTCCGGTCGGCTTCAAATTTCACGCGGTCCTCGTCGTCAACTCCGCGCACCTGGCCAGCCTCGCGTCGCCGGAGACGGATCGCTGGCTGCCGATTTTCTGGGCGCTGGATTACTTCAAAGATTCGCAGGCGCGCAACGCCCGCGAAGGCAACTGGCATCTCGGCCCCGTGGAGGAAACCACCGTCCCGTCGGCGGACAAGGCGAAAGCGGCGTTCGTCAAAGCGATGGAGGCTTGGGATGTGGCGGGTGCCGATGCCGCCGTCGTTGGGCTGGCCCGCTCCGCGCCGCCGGGGGAAGTCTTTGAAACATTCTGCCGATTCGGCGCGCGGGACTTCCGCGAAATCGGCCACAAGGCGATCTACGTCGCAAACAGTTGGCGCACGCTCCAGCACATCGGCTGGCAGCACGCCGAGCCGGTGCTGCGCTCGCTCGCTTACGCGTTGCTGGACTACAATGGAGAAAATCCCGCCGGACGCGCCGCGCCGGAGGATCGTTCTTTCAAACGCAATCGCGAACTCGCGGCGAAGATTCGCAACGACTGGCTCACTGGAAAATTGGACGCCGCCGCCACGACCGAATTACTCCAAATTCTGCGCGCTGGTTCGGAAAACGACGCTTGCGATCAAGTCGTCGCACTGCTCAATCGCGGCTGCTCGCCGCAACCGATCTGGGATGCACTGTTTGCGAGCGCGGGCGAATTGTTGATGCGCGACCCCGGCATCATCTCGCTGCACGCGGTTACTTCTACCAACGCGTTTCACTTCGCCTTCCAAACTTCCAAAGACGACACCACGCGCCGCCTGCTGCTTCTGCAAAATGCCGCGTTCGTTCCGCTGTTCCGCAGCGCGTCGAACGCGAAGAAATCCGCCCTCCGCATTGATGAATTTGAGCCGTTCCAAACCAAAAGCTCGGGTGCCGACGCCATCGGAGAAATTTTCGCCACGGTTAGTCACGACAAATTGGGCGCGGCACGACGGACGCTGGCTTACCTGAAAGAAAATCCGGACGCAAAAGCGCTCCTGGACACCGCGCGGCGGCTGATATTTTTGAAAGGGGACAACCCGCACGATTACAAATTCAGCGCGGCAGTGCTGGAAGATTACGGGCACGTTTCGACCGCCGTGCGTGCGCACTTTCTGGTGGCCAGCATGTTTTATCTCCACGGATCCGCAGACAAGGAAAACGATTTGGTGAAGCGCACGCGCGGCGCGTTGGCCGTGTGATGCGCGGTCGTGCGCGCTAAGGCAGCAATTTTCCGACCGCTGTGCTGATCGTTTTGCCGTCCGCGCGACCGGCTGACTTCGCTTGCACCGCCTTGATCACCGCGCCCATGTCCTTCTTGCTGGTTGCGTCGGTTTCCTGGATGGTGGCGCGCACGAGTTGTTCGAGTTCATCGGCGGAAAACGGTTGCGGAAGATATGCTTCGAGCACGACCACTTCCGCTTGTTCCTTCGCCGCGAGTTCCGGTCGGCCGCCTTTTTCAAACTGCTCGATGGAATCGCGCCGCTTTTTGACTTCGCGCTGCACCAGCGTGACGAATTCGGCGTCGGAAAGAGTCTCGGTTTTTTTCTCGATCTGGAGATATCCGGCGGCGGATTTGAGCATCCGCAAGGCGGACAAGCGCTCCGCGTCCTTGGCCAGCATCGCCGTCTTGATGTCCTGCGCGAGCCGCTCGGAGAGGTTCATCGCTTGGGGGAAGAGGGCCGCAGGTTGCGCAAGGCGTCGCGCATCGCGGCCGCCTGTTCGTAATCTTCCCGGCCGACGGCTTCGCTCAGGGCGCGCTCCAGTTTTTCGCGCTCCGACAACGGGCGCTGCTCTCGGATTTCGGCCAGCCAGTTTTCGAGCAAATGGATCTCGCCGCTCTGCTCCAGCAAATCGAGCCGTGCATGGTCGCGGTAAAATTCCCGGATGGACTCCAGGCCAGCTTGGATGAGCTCGACGGCATCGTCGTGCCGCTTGTTTTCCAGCGCCATCGCGCCGTGCGCGCGCGTTTGCATCATCAACAATTGCGGCTTGAACTGCTGGAGGCCCCAGGCCAGTTCGTCGCTTTGCGCATGCTCGGCGACAAAATCGAATACCGCGAGGTTGCGGCGCGTATCGCGCAGCACGCCGCCAAAATCGTTGAGCTGAAACAGGCAGATGTAGCGGTGGTAATACTGAATCGCCTCCTGCTGGAGCTTGCCACAATCTTCTGCCGTCAGCGCGAAGCCATCCGGATCGCCGGGGTTCGCCTCCAGATGGCGCTGCCGGCGGGCCAGATGGTGTTCAAGCAAAGACTCGTGGCCGAATGGCCGCTTGCCATCGGGCCGGCCCTCGGCGTTCATCTGCAACATTCCCAAGTCCACGCGCAGTTGGATTTTCTCATCTCCATCCTTGCCCCGGAACCGGCGGACTTGCACATCGCCCGGCTCGTAGGGCCACTGGTTCAGTACGTGTGAAATATCGAAATTCATTGCAAAAAAAATATGAAGCCGGCGGCAGCGCAAGTCAACGCAAGTCACAAGTTCGCAAATATTTTTTGGCCGCGGCAATCAACCGAAAGACATTTCTGGAAATTATTGGCTGGAATCCGCAGCATGATTCGCGCACCCGTACTTGCATCAACCGTGTGGCGCACTCACTTGGCTGGCGCTGCCTTTTGCTGGCCGAGCAAAAAATCCTTCAACACGGGCAAGTCATCGGCGATGAGAATGTCCACGCCGGCGTCGAGCAACTCGCGCCAGACAACGGGTTTGTCCGGCGTGCCCCAGAAGCGCACTTGGCGTCCGTGCGCGTGGGCCTTCGCCACGATTTCGCGGAGCTTGCGTTTGTCTTGGTCAGGAAATTCACCGGTTCCGCGCCAGCGGGAGACGCTCGACCAGTCACTGCTAATCCACGGGATGAAGCCAACCGAGTCGGGAGCATCCAAATCTTCCAACCGTCCATCGTAGGCGGCGATGCGGCTGCTTTCGGCAGCCATGGCCTCGCGGGCGCGATTGCCGGAAATGATGGCCGTGATGGCGCGGATTTCTGTTTTTGATTTTTGAAAGGAGGTTAGCAGCTCGCGATAATCCTTTAGCACGGTGAGCAGCGCTGTGTAGGTCGGTTCAGCTTCGGACTTCACGTCGATCAGCAACGTGACCGGCGGGCCGTCGCGGTAAACCCGTCCGCCATTTTTTCGGACCTGCTCACGCAACGGATCGAGATACAGCGCTTGCAGTGTTTTCCCGCTCTGGACCTGGGATCGATCGTGCGCCACGAGCAACTTGCCATCGACGAGGTGGACGTCCGCCTCGATGTGGCAAAAGCCATGGGCGAGCGCATCGAACAACGGACGCTTTTGTTCGTAGTCGTTGTGGGAATGGGCCTGCGGAAGTGGTGTCGGCGAATGGCTCTCGGCACTGAACAGCGCCGTGATCCCCACGCACCACGCGCCAAGCAACGGGAAAATTGTCTTCATCTGGAAACAGATTTTACCGTTTCGGTCGCGAAACGCAACGGCGCTAAATCACCGGTCGCCCATGAAGCAAAAGCGGGCCGGCAGTTCCGGCCCGGCTCCGCCGAGGAGCATCGTCCCAACGCGCCGGCTCCGAGCGCGGTGCTTCGCGCAAAAACGTCAATTTGTGGATGCGACCAGATGCGGCTGAACGGAGCGAACGAAAAAGGAAAAGGTTGCGGAGTTATGATTTTTTGGCAGGGTGGCAGTCAGATTTGAAACTATGACTAAACCGAAAATAATCGCTTATTTGAAACCAACGTGTGGCTGGAGCCAGGGCGTGCGCGCCATCATGCGCAAATACGACCTGCCATTTGAAGATCGCGACATCATTAACAATCCGCAGCAGCGACAGGAAATGATCGAGAAGAGCGGGCAGATGCTCAGTCCGTGTGTCGAAGTCAACGGGCGGATGCTTCCGGACATCAGCGGCGACGAGGTCGAGGCCTACCTCTTGGCGAACGGTCTGGTTTCGTCGAATGAAATTCGCCCGGACGCGCCGACGAATGCCCCGTGCGCGCATGAGCTTCCGGCGACGGGTGCCGTGCAATTCCGACGCTGAGAGGTTGCGAGGCGCGGCAAGCCGCCGAAACCAGCACGGTCAACCTTCGCCGCGCCGTGCCGGCGAAGGCTCCCTTCAAGTTCGCAGAATTTCGCGCCAGGCGATCGTGGATTCATTTGTCAACGCAATGGGTCAGGCTGGTTGAAAAAGACGTTCCTTCGCGGAACAGATCTCTCAACGAGATAAATTTTCTGGAGACTGCTGTTTTTTTGTGAAATGAGCCGCCGGTGCTTCAAGGCTTTAACTCGTGCAACAGTTCTTACATAACCTCGCGCGCCTGCAATCCGTGGTCGAGAATTTGGCCGAAGGCCTGTTGATCACGGACCTTGACGACGTCGTGCTCTACGTGAATTCGCGCCTTTGCGAGTTGACCGGATTTTCGCGGCAAGAATTCCTGGGGGCGCGGGCTTATGAATTATTGTTGCGGCGCGAGGAGTGGTCGCTCGCTCTGCAGCGTGATCAGCAGCGCGCGCAAGGGCAGAGTGAAGCCTACGAAACTTTGACGCTCTGCCGCAATGGCGGGTCATTCTGGGCGCAAGTCCACGCCTCACCGTTGCGAGATGAGAACGGCGAAATTGTCGGCACCGTCGGCGCGGTGACGGACATCACGGATCGCAAACTGGCCGAGACCGCGCTGCGAGAGACCAGCGAATTGTATCGCGCCATGTTTGAAACGAACCAGGCGATAAAGCTCCTGTTGGATCCGGCCAGCGGCCGCATCGTGGACGCGAACAGCGCGGCCAGCCGCTTCTACGGCTACGATCTGGCGCAGCTCAAGGGGATGGAGATTTTTCACATCAACTCTGCTTCGCCTGAGCGGGTGCGGGAATTACTTCAGCGCGCGGCCGAGCAGCATGATCATCATTTTGAAGTCCGCCACCGCCTGGCCTCCGGCGAAGTGCGCGAAGTGGAACTCCACACCGGCCCGCTGGAAGTCAATGGCCGCAAACTGATTTTCTCGATTGTCAACGACCTGACGGAACGGCGCCGCGCTGAGAAATCCCTTCAATTGCGCGTGCAGCTCGAAAGGTTGATCGCCGACATCTCGTCCCATTTCATCAACATCGCCGCGGAGGAGATCGATGCCGGCATCCACCAGGCCTTGCAGCGGCTGGCGGAATTCAGCCAGCTCGAGCGCAGCTACGTGTTTTTGTACACGGCCGAAGGAGCCTCGACTTCCCGAACACATGAATGGTGTGCCGCAGGGATTTCCTCCCGCCGGGACGCTTTTCAAAATCTTTCGCTCAACAAGTTTCCGTGGTTCAAGGAACAGATTCCGAGGCTTGTACCGATCCAAGTGTCGAGCATTGAAGACTTGCCGCCGGAGGCCGGCGCGGAGCGCTTTTTGATGGAGAGCGGCGGCCTCAAATCGCTGCTCCTCGTGCCGATGGTTTACGGCAAGTCTCCGGTTGGATTTTTTGGATTCGATGCCATGCGACAAGAGCGGCGCTGGTCGGAGGAGGAAGTGACATTGCTGCGGTTCGTCGGCGAAATTTTCGTCAACGCCCTGGAACGGAAAAAAAGCGCGGCTGAGATCGAATCGCTCGCGGCTTTTCCCCGTTACAATCCAAACATGGTGATCGAGTTTACGCCGGAAGGGAAACTCGCCTATTTCAATGCCGCCGCGCGGGCGATGGCGCATGATTTGGGCAAAGGCAACATGCGCGACATTCTGCCGCCTGGCACGCCGCAAATTGTGAATGAGTGCCTGACGACCAACCAGCCGCGGCTCCAACTCAACACCGCCTTCGGCCTGCGGACGCTCTCGTGGTCGTTCTTCCCGGTGCCGGCCATTCCCGCCGTCCACTGCTACGCGGTCGAAATTACCGAACGCCTGAACATCGAGGCGCAATTGCGGCAGGCGCAGAAGATGGAATCCATCGGCCAGCTCGCGGCTGGACTGGCGCACGACTTCAACAACGTCCTTACGGTCATCACCGGCCACGCGGGTCTGCTGCTGCATGACAAGCAATTGCGGCCCGAACAGATCGAATCCATCCGCCAGATGGCCGACGCGACGGAGCGGGCCTCCAATTTGACGCGCCAATTGCTGACCTTCAGTCGCAAGCAGGTCATGCAACCGCGGACACTCGAACTCCACGAAGTCATCACCCAGTTGACCAAAATGCTGGCGCGGATTCTCGGCGAAGATATCACACTGCAATTCGAGTACGCCAGCGACTTGCCGCCGATTCACGCGGATCAAGGGATGATGGAGCAAATCCTGTTAAACCTGGCCGTCAACGCGCGCGACGCCATGCCCAAGGGCGGCCGGCTCAACATCACCGCCACGACGCAGACGATCGACGAAGCATACGTGGCGCAGAACCCCCTCGCCCGGCCCGGACAATTTGTCCGGCTTTGTGTCGAGGACACCGGCTGCGGGATCGCCCGCGAAAATCTGCACCGCCTTTTTGAACCGTTCTTCACGACCAAGGATGTGGGCAAAGGCACCGGGCTGGGCCTGGCCACGGTGTACGGCATCGTGCGCCAGCACGAAGGCTGGATCGAAGTGGCGAGCGAACTCGGCCACGGCGCGACGTTCAAGATATTTTTGCCGGTGGCCGATCGCATCGTGCCGCCCAAGCCCATCCCCAGAAGTGCGGCCGCAGTCCGCGGTGGCAACGAACGCGTGCTTGTCGTCGAGGATGAACCGGCGCTGTGTGCCCTCGTACGCCAGATTCTCAGTCGTTTCGGCTATCAAGTCGAGGTTGCCGGCTCCGGCGTGGCCGCGCTCAAACTGTGGGAAAAACTGGAAGGCCGCGTGGACTTGCTCCTGACCGACATGGTGATGCCCGAAGGCATCAGCGGCCGCGAATTGGCCGAGCACCTGACCGCCAAAAAACCGGGCCTAAAAATCATTTACAGCAGCGGTTACAGCGCCGAAATGGCGGGGCAGGATCTTACTTTGCGCGAAGGCTTCAATTTTCTCCAGAAGCCGTACGATCCCATGAAGCTCGCGCAGACCGTGCGTGAGAGCCTGGATCGTTGAACCGCGATAACGACACGCGCGTCTGCGTGGCGAAGGCTTCGTCCGACTCGTATGTGGCTGCGTTTCCGAAGCCACGGCGGAACCAAAATTTCACGCGGCTGTCACGCCGGATGCAAATCCGGGCTTGATTCCGAGTCGTGGTCGCGAGATATGTCGGAGCGATGGCCCGGGGCATGGCTGAACTTAACGCGTGGTCCGGTCGATCAATTCAAGCAATCGAAATCAATGGCCGTGAATAATCCGGCCGCCATGAAGACCAATCCAATTGTGATGCCGGAGTCAAGCGTGGGGGATCGCATCCTGGCGCGGGCCGGCACGCCACAGCTTTACGCGAGCCGCTTGGCCAGCCGCCCGGATGAAGTGCGCGCGGCGCAGTCGCTCCGCTTTCTGGTCTTCAACATCGAATTGAACGAGGGCCTGGAACAATCCTTCGCCACATGCCTGGACGCCGATCCGTTCGATGAAGTTTGCGAACACCTTCTGGTCGAACACCTGCCCACGCACGAAATCGTGGGGACTTATCGCTTGCAAACGGGGCGGACGGCCGCTGCCAAACGCGGCTACTACAGTTCGCAGGAATTTGACTTCGCTCCGTTCGAGCCGATTCGTGGCGAATTGATCGAACTCGGCCGCGCTTGTGTTCACAGCGAGCACCGCAACCTCGCCGTGCTCGGCTTGTTGTGGAAGGGCATCGCCGCCTACGCCCGTGAACGTGGCGGACGCTACTTGATTGGTTGCAGTTCGCTGACGTCGCAAGATCCCCTTGTGGGCGCGTCGATGTTCGCCGAACTCTCGCGTACCCGGCTTGCGCCTGAAGAATTGCGGACGCGGCCGCGGACGGAATTTGCCTGCCCGTTGGAGCGCCTGGCGCCGCTGGCGCCTAAAGTCCCGAAACTTTTATCCGCGTATCTTTCCATCGGTGCTAAAATCTGCGGGCCTCCAGCCATCGACCGTGAATTTAAGACGATTGATTTCCTTACCTTGCTCGACTTGCAATCGCTTCCGCCGCGCATCGTCGAACGTTATCTGAGTTAATTCATTGCGCATCGGAATGAAACTTCTGGCCGGTTACTTTCGCAAGGCTTGTGCGACGGTTTTTTACGACCGGCGATGAGTGGGCTTCGCCGTTATCCGTTCCGCGTTGGGTTTCGATGTCTGCAACTTTGCGGCGCGCTGGGCGTGGCCGCGCTGGATTATTTTTTTCTCATCTGGGTGCGCAACCGCTCCGCTTTGCTGCATGAACGCACGGCTTGGCTGGGGCGCTCCTCGGCGCGGATTTTGCGCGGGCTGAACGTCACGGTCACTTACGCCGGCGAGCCGCCTGCGGAGGGAATGCTCGTCTGTAACCATCTCAGTTACCTGGACATCATGGTGCTCGGCCAACGGCAGCCGGTGGTGTTCGTCTCCAAAGCTGATGTCCGCCAGTGGCCGATCATCGGCCCGTTGACCGCGTGCGCGGGAACTTTGTTTTTGCGGCGCGAGCAAAGATCGGACGTGGCGCGGGTGGCGGAGGCTTTTGTTCCCTTGATTGCGCAGGGAGCGGTGGTGGCGATTTTTCCCGAAGGCACGAGCAGCGATGGACGGCAAGTTCTGCCTTTCCGTTCTTCGCTGCTGGAGCCGGCCGCTGCCAACGGCTGGCGGGTGTCACCTGCGCGGATCAGTTACGTGATCGAGGACGGCTCGGTCGAAGAGGAGGTGTGTTACTGGGGGGACATGACCTTTGGGCCGCACTTGCTCAATCTGTTTTCCAAAAAACGAATTCGCGCGTTCGTCGCCTATGGCGAGGCGCTGGCGCCAGTTGGAGTTGGTCGCAAGGAACTCGCCGGCGAACTGCATCGACGGGTTTGCGCGCTCGCCAGCGAACACGGCTGCCCGTCGGCGTCGGGTCCTCGCGCCAACAGTTCGGCTGGAACGGAACCGCTTTCATTGCGGACGGACACACGTTGAGCGAGCCGCGACCCGGAATTTGTGGTGAAAAAATTACTGCCGCTTTTGAAAACGGCACAGCCCGGAAAAATTATTTATTGCGTTCCCGGCGGTTTGCTCTTAGAAATGGCCTGTCGTTCGTCCGAAAGGCGGATGAAACAACGGTGTGCGGAGTTGGGTTTCGTAACGTTCGAGTCACCGGTTTTCCCAAAAACTTTCAAAGCTCGTTGAGCTTTTTTCCGGGCCGCTTCTGATTTCAGTCCGGCAATGATTTCGTCAAGTTCGATATATTATGAGTAATAGCAACAATGGTGGAACGCCCAATTACGGTTCGGGCTATCTGGAAATTTCCGAAAAGGGTTTTGGCTTCCTGCGCTCGCCCGAAACTCGTTTCCAGCCAAAACCGACCGATATTTTTGTCACGCCGGACACGATCAAGCGCTGCTTCCTGCGCGAAGGCTGCCTGGTCGGCGGTACGCTCCAACCGCCGCATCGCGGCAGCAGTCCGCAACTGAAAGAAGTCGAGAAGGTCAACGACATGGCGTTTGAGGACTACACGCGCTCGACGCGGTTTGAAAATCTCACCACCATCGACCCGATTCAGAAATTCAATCTCGAAACCGCGCCCGACATTTTGGAAACGCGCGTCATCGACCTCGTCACGCCCATCGGCAAAGGCACCCGCGGCCTCATCGTCGCGCCGCCGCGCACCGGCAAGACCACCATTCTCAAACAGATCGCCAACGCGGTGACCGCGAATCATCCGGACGTTTACGTCATGGTTCTGCTCATCGACGAACGCCCGGAGGAAGTCACCGATTTCCAACGTTCCGTGAAAGCCGAAGTCGTCGCGTCATCCAACGATCAGGATCTGGAAACGCACGTTCGCCTTTCGCGCTTCATGATCGAGCGCTGCCGCCGCATGGTGGAATGCGGCAAAGACGTTTTTATTTTGCTCGACTCCATCACGCGCGTCGCCCGCGCCTACAACAGCGTTCACGGCGGCAGCGGCCGTACGATGACTGGCGGTGTGGACGCGCGCGCACTGGAAATCCCGCGCAAAATGTTCGCCTCGGCGCGCAAAGTCGAGGAGGGCGGTTCGCTCACGATTCTCGCCACCGCGTTGGTGGATACCGGGTCGCGCATGGACGAACTGATTTTTCAGGAGTTCAAAGGCACCGGCAACATGGAGTTGATCCTTGACCGCAAGCTGTCGGATCGACGTTTGTTCCCCGCCATCGACATCCCGAAGAGCGGCACGCGCAAAGAAGAAAAACTCTTCGCGCCCAAAAATCTCGAAGCCATTCGCAAACTTCGCCGGATGATGGTCGATCTCAATCCCGTCGAAGCGATGGAGACGTTGCTGGCCGCGCTCAAGAAGCACAAGACCAACGACGAACTCCTGCTCAAACTCGGCAACTAGCCGTTGCGCGTCCCCTCGCCTCGCATGAAGAAGCGAGCGCCAACAGCCGGATCGCTTCCACTCACCCGCCCCCCCTTGGAGCGGATGCTCCGCATTCATCAAGCCGTCCAGGCGGGCGGCAATCCGAACGCGGTGACGCTGGCGCGCGAACTCGAAGTCAGCACCAAGTCCATCCATCGCGACCTCGAATTCATGCGCGACCGGCTCCAATTGCCCGTCGAGTTTGATTCACGGCGCAACGGCTATTTCTACACGCAGGAAGTCAGTTCCTTTCCGACGCTGCAAATCACCGAAGGCGAACTCTTCGCGCTGCTCGTCGCGGAAAAAGCGCTCCAACAATATCGCGGCACCAATTTTGAAAAGCCGCTGCTCAGTGCCTTCAAAAAAATGGCCGCGTCGTTGCCTGACACCATTTCGTTGAATCTCTCGGACTGGGAAAAGACGATCAGTTTTCGCACAAGCGCCGAGCCAATTCTGAATCTACAGAACTTTGATGCACTCGCCAAAGCCACCGTTCGCCGGCAGCAGCTAAAGTTGATCTATCGCAAACCCGGCCGGCGCGAGACCGAGGACCGCATCGTCGATCCTTATCACCTGGCCAACATCAATGGCGAGTGGTTCCTTTTCGCGTTTGATCATTTGCGCAAAGCCATTCGAACCTTTGTGCCGGCGCGCATTCTGGCGGTCGAGCCAACGGGGGAGAAATTCTCGCGGCCCGAAAAATTTTCTTTGGAGCGCCAGCTTCGCGACAGTTTTGGGGTTCACTCCGGCCAGGAAGAACACGAAGTTGTCATCCGCTTCGACGCGAGCGTGGCTGATTTCATCCGCGAAAAAAAATGGCACGCCTCGCAGCGGCTGCGCGAACTCAAGGACGGCGGCGTGGAACTCACGTTGAAACTCTCTGGCCTGCTGGAAGTGCAGCGCTGGATCCTGAGTTGGGGCGGCAACGCCACCGTTGTGCGGCCGACTGAGTTGATGGAATTGGTCAGGCAAGCGGCGGGAAAAATCTTATCGCCAAAGCCTTTGTAGGCGTATCGCGTTTGTGCTCGCAAACAAGCCGCCGGAAAAATAAGGTGAGCGTGCATGAAACCACTGGAGGCACCGCCAGACGTTGCTTCATTTGCCGGGCGAGTTCCACCGCAAGTCCCGGATCACGCTTTGATCCGCTGCATCGGTGTCGGCGCGTACGGCGAAGTCTGGCTCGCGCGAACCGTCCTCGGCGAATTTCGCGCGGTGAAAATTGTCCGGCGCGACGTGTTCGGCGACGACCCGCGCCCGTTCGAGCGTGAATTCGCCGGCATACGCCGCTACGAACCCATCTCCCGCTCCGATCCCAGCCAGGTCGCCATCCTCCACGTCGGCCGCGCGCCTGACGACAGCCACTTCTACTATGTGATGGAACTGGCCGACACGGTGCCAAACCCGAATGACGAAGGTCGAAATCCGAAAGAAACCCAAATCTCCAATGCCGAACACGCAACTACAAATAGCAATCTTCGAGCTTTGGACTTCGGACTTCCTTCATCATTCAATGTTCGTGATTCGTCATTGTACGTCCCCCACACTCTCCGCCATGACTTGAAGCAGCGTGGCCGCCTGTCCGTCGTGCGCGTCATCGAAATCGGCCTCTCGCTAACGCACGCGCTCGCGCACCTGCACGCGCAAGGACTCGTGCATCGCGACGTGAAACCGTCGAACATCATCTTCGTCGGCGGACGGCCCAAGCTGGCGGACATCGGCCTCGTGACGCACGCGGCCACCGGCGACGACGCACGCTCGATAGTCGGCACCGAAGGCTACCTCGCGCCCGAAGGCCCCGGCACGCCGCAAGCCGATCTCTACGCGCTGGGCAAGGTACTCTACGAAGCCGCGATGGGCCGCGACCGTCGCGACTTTCCCGACCTCCCGCTCGGCTGGCCCGACGTGCCGGAGCGTGATGCCTTGCTCGAATTGAACGAAATCATCGTCAAAGCGTGTGCTTCCAATGCGCGGGACCGCTACACGAACGCCGAAGAACTGCACGCCGACTTGGAACTGCTGAACGCTGGCCGCTCGGTGAAACAGCGGCGGGCCTGGCAGCGAACTAAACATCTTGCGACGAAACTTGCGGCGGCATTGGCCGGCCTCGCGGTAGTATCGGCGATCGTCTATTCGCTGACCTTTCGGGCACCACGCTCGTCCGATTTCAAGAGATCACCCGTTGTCGAAGCCAACGTGGAGTACGTTAGGGGATACGACGAATTACATCTCAATCTCAATGCAGCAGAGGCGATCAAGCATTTTGAAAAAGCAACCGAGTGGGATCCCATGTTTGCTGACGCGTATGCCCAATTGGCGGACGCATGGTTTTCGATTCCAAGTCAGACGAGCAACCGGAATGGACAAGAGGCGGCAAAAAAAGCCGTGCTGCTGGATCCGCGATCCGGTCTTGCCCGCTCCGCATTCGCGGCGGCTAACGTATTCGCTTTGGATTTTGTAGCCGCCGAAAGAGAAAACAGACTCGCAATCAAATTAAGTCCGGATTCAGAACAAGTCCTTTTAGTTGCTGCTCTGAATTTTGCCTCCCTGGGCCGCACCAAGGAAGCGCTGGCGGAGTTGAGGAAGGCCATCGACGTTGGCCGACATACTCCTTCAAAGCTTCGCACAATTTACTCGGGATTTGTTTATGGTTGGTGCCGAGAATATGACCGCGCCATCGAATTGTACGACAATTCGAAGTCTTGGCTCAAGGATGGCGTTGACTCGCCGCATTACGCGCAGTCCCAATTTTATCTAGCGAAAGGCGACTATACAAATTCCATCCGCTTAGGAAGACAGTCGGCATTGGAGAGCGGCGAAAATCCGAAGCAGGTGAAAGCAGAATTCGATGCTTTGGAAACTGCTTTCAAGCAAGGAGGGCGTGAAGGTTATTGGCAACGGCGACTTGAAATGGAAAATTCCAAAGCCGACAACCAAAACTTTTTGAGTTTGGCAACGATCCACGCCCATCTAAATCAGCCGAACAAAGCGATCGAATACTTGCGGCTTGCGAAAGAAAAGGTGCCAGCAGATTTCGCAATTGCGATATACACGGACGCAAGCTTTGACGGTCTTCGGTCGGACACGCGATTCGAAGAACTGCTGAAATCACTGTGGCACAAAAAATGAGCGCGGTATTGTTGCCTGACTTTACATGGTGCATAGACCAGTTCTGAGATTCTCCATATTGAATCAATTACCGCTTCAGTAGCCGAAAAAAACGTGCGTCGCCGGAAAGACTATTTGTGACGGTGAATTGCCCACCATGAACCGCAGAAGGACTGGCGTAATCGATCCAATTGACCAGTGGAACCAAACTGGTCGTTGCTTGCAGTCTGAACCCGACGGCATTCGTGGGCCAGGAGATGATGATTTCATTGCCGCTGGTCATAGTATTTAGAGAGGGCAGCAGCGGGACATTGCCGAGAAGAGCCACGGTGTGAATGTAACTCGCCGCGATTGCCGTCACGCCGCTCAAGACTTGACCTCTTAGTGTGACTGGATTCGCTATTGCACTCCCCCAACCCCCAAAGTTGTTCGTTGTTGTAGCCCCTGTGATCTCGCCCACACCATTGTCTCCCCACGCCACGACCGTGCCGTCGTTCTTCAAGGCCGCGGTGTAATAACCACCTGCCGCGATCGTTTTCACGCCGGTCAAGACCTGACCTTCCAGTGTGACTGGACTTGCGATAGCGGAGTAAGGTTCGTTAGTCGTTGGGGTCCCTGTCACTTGGCCATAGAAGTTGGCTCCCCAAGCCACCACTGTGCCATCGTACTTCAAGGCCACGGTGTGATACGCTCCAGCCGAAATCTCTTTCACGCCGTTCAGGACTTGGCCATCCAGTATGACTGGATTTGCGATTGCAACTTCAGCTCCATTGTTGGTTGATGGAGTTCCAGTGACTTGTCCGTGCGTGTTGAAGCCCCAAGCCACCACCGTGCCGCCGTTCTTCAATGCCACAGTGTGAATTGCTCTCGCCGAGATCGCGGTGATATTACTCAACACCTGCCCGTCCAATATGACGGGACTTGCGATCGCAGCCGGAGGGTCGTTGGTCGTCGGAGTTCCTGTGACCTGTCCGCCGCCGTTGTGGCCCCAAGCAACGACCGTTCCGTCCTTTTTCAGGGCCACTGTATGCCCCCAACCGCCCAGGCCGAACGTGTGAAGCCCTGCTGCCGCAATCGCCGTCACGCCTCTCAACACTTGGCCGTTCAGTGTGACGGGACTTGCTATCGGAAAATATGGCTCGCCTGCTTGGTCGAATGTTGGAATTCCTGTCACTTGGCCGGCACGGTTGTCCCCCCATGCCACCACCGTGCCGTCATTCTTCAAAACTGCGGCATGAAAGTCTGCCGCCGAGATGGCCGTCACCCCGCTTTGGGCCGCAGCGGGCACTTGCGACTGGCGGAAGTCTGGACCGGTCGAGGCATTATTGGTGGTTCCCCACGCCACCACTGAGCCGTCGTTCTTCAAGGCCAAGCTGTAACCAATCGACCGATCGCCGTAGTAGTGGATCCCTCCCGCCGAAATGGCCGTCACTCCGCTCTGTGCCGCGACTGGTACGTCCAATTGGCCTGAAGCATTTTCTCCCCACGCCACGACTGTGCCTGGAGAAATGCTCGCGTTCACGGTCAGCACCGCCGGAGGGGTGCTGGTCACACTCCCGGCGGGATTGCTCACCACCACGGTATATTCGCCTGCATGATTCGTCTGCGCGAACGGCAGGCGGTAAGTGGCGTTCATCGCACCCACAAGATTTACGCCGTCTTTACGCCACCGGTAGTAAAGGGGGAAACCGGTGGCCGTCACGGTAAAGCTGGGGCTTTGCCACGCGCTTACAGCCAAGCTCACAGGAGACACGTTGATGGTGGGAGCAGTTGGAATGACGAGCGCCGCAACGTGAGACCAGCCTGCAGCAAGCGCCGTCACTCTACCCTGCGCCGCCATAGGCACCATCATTTGGCCGTTTTCATTATATCCCCATGCGACAATTGTTCCGTCGCTCTTCAAAACCACTGTGTAGGAACCGCCTGCCGCAATCGCCACCACTCCGCTTTGTGCCGTGACGGGTACTGTTGTTTCATCGTAACTGTTGTGTCCCCAAGCCACTACTGAGCCGTCGTTCCTCAAGGCGACAGTGTGCCATTCGCCAGCCGCAATCGCAATCACTCCACTCAATAACACCGTGTCCAAGGTCTGCCCACGCAGTCTGACTGGATTCGCTATCGCAAACGACCGTGACGTGGTTCCATTGACCTGGCCGGAGTCGTTTTGTCCCCAAGCTACCACTGAGCCGTCGCTTTTTAGGGCGACGGTGTGATAACCTCCGGCCGCAATCGCCTTCACCCCGCTCAAGACTTGGCCGTTCAGTGTGACTGGACTTGCTGTCGCAGAGGGAGCGTTCGTTGTTGGAGCTGCTGTAACCTGGCCTGAATTGTTGTCTCCCCACGCCACGACGGTGCCGTCGCTCTTTAAGGCCACGCTGTGAGCGTCTCCTGCTGCAATCGCTATAACGCCACTCTGTGCCGCGACGGGCACGGTCGTTTGGCCGTTTTCGTTCCATCCCCACGCCACAACCGAGCCGTCGTTCTTTAAGGCCACGGTGTGGTTGCCTCCTGCTGCAATCGCTGTGACCCCGCTTTGCGCCACGACGGGCACTGTCGCTTGGCCGCTGTCGTTACGTCCCCACGCTACGACCGAGCCGTCGCTCTTTAAGGCCACGGTGTGACGCGCTCCGGCTGCAATTGCCATCACACCACTTTGCGCCGCGACGGGCACGGTCGTTTGGCCACTATCGTTGTTTCCCCACGCCGCTACAGCGACGGAAGCTTGCGCCTGAGCAGTGGTGTCGCCGGGGCAAACCACAAAAATAAGCAACAGTGTGAGAAAGTAGTTTTGCAATTTCATATCGCTGACTGTGAGATCGATGACAAAGGTATTCGAGACGACGCGGGCAGCGAGGAGCAAGCGACAGTAAGCCCTTATTCCTGCTGGATCCACTCAAGCATTTGACGAAGATCCTTCAAATCTTCCCCGACGGGAGGGCGCCTTGGGATTTCGAACCGTTTGGGAGCTTTCCATCGCTTGTGCTCGGCATGACCATCTGCGAATCCAACGCTGCATCCTTGGTCGTGCCGGTCTGAAGGCAAGCTGATCCAATCGCCTTGGTTGCCCGGTGCTGCGACTGCTGGGAAAACCGTGATAAAGGAACCATCGTCGATACTTTGCTCATGTTCATCAATGAACGTGAAGACTTGCACAGGCTTGAGCAGTTGCGCGGACTTTGTCTTGAGGTAGGGCTTGAACAATTCGGGCGGGTATCCCAAACGAGTTTCGTCATCGTTCAACCAGCCATTGAGCGAGTAGCTGCGTGTACGGACGAGGCTTGGAACAGCCCTGACGCTGGACCGGTCTGCCGGGCATCGATACACAGCACTGCTATTGACATAAATGTAGAGAACGCCGCCCTGAACATTGCTGGTCGTCGTGTCTGATTGTGCATTACCAAGAACCCACGAACCCGGCAGGCCTCGACTCAGTCCTCCGCTATCCGGGCCTTCAAAATTGGGAGGCATTGCGTCGTCGTGATCGAGCGTGTACAGGTGCCATGCCAAGCCTAGCTGTCGCAAATTGCCCAAGCACTTTATAGATTGCGCTTTCGATTTGGCCTTCGCGAGCGCCGGGAGAAGCATTGACGCCAAAATCGCGATGATGGCGATGACGACGAGCAGTTCGATGAGCGTGAAGCCGTTCCTTTGTCCGTCTTGGGTTCGAGTTGAGTTCATAAATCGTTCTTGTGCTACGGCGCAAAATTAACTGGACACGAATTGCACGGATTCTCACGGATTGAATCCTCAGTCATCGGTGAAATTCGTGTCCCGAAGAGAAAGCCGTCGAACTCGGTTGCTCTGATCTTTCCCTCCGGTGCGTCCGCAATTGCCGCACAGGCTCGCCTTTCGTTTGATCAGGGCCGCTGGGGACAGCGGCCCTCCCGTCGGTTTGCCGGTTCGGTTGTTCATCCCATCACACTGACGCTGAGGATGTCACTCCACTGGCCAACCTGTTCGTCGTGCAGACGATAGATCGCCTTGTATTTCCACACCGCACTCGCGCCAGCGGCGGGCAACGCGGCCGTGTCCAGATAATCTGGCACGGTGTCAATCGCGAGGAATGCAAACGTGCCTGTGCCGCGATCCACCCAAATCTCCAAGCCGTCCATCCCCTGCTTCGTCCACAGAATGTTTGGCCGCCCCGCCTGCATCTGCACTTTCAAGCCCGGCTTGAGGTTGACGAGATCGGTGGTTTGCTCCGCGCCAATCAAGCCCAGGTCCTGGCCCATCGCGTCGGTGTAGGCCGCGTGTTTCTTGAGGCGCGAGCCGAGCGCGGAGTTGCGCCCGAAAATATCCGCCGGCACGAGAGCCGGCGGGCCAGCGAGCGCGGGCGCGACGGGCAGGCTGCCCACGGCGGAACCGTTGCGCAGCGCGTTTTTGAAGGCGACCCATTCCTGGGCGCATTGCTTGAACTGGTTGGTGGCGTCGCAGGCGTAGGCGAACATGAGGTTGTCGGACTGGACGGCAGCGACTTCCGCCGGAGTGACGCCGACGAGCGGGGCGTGAGTGGGCAGTTTGGCGGCGAAGTTACTGAGCCAGGTGCATTTGCCGGCATCGTCGGGCGGGATGAAGTAGGCTTTGGGCATAAACTTGTTAGGGTTTCGGGTTTCGGGTTTTGGGTCTGGGATCTGGGGTGCTAAGTCTGGGTGCTTTTCGGGCTTTTTTGCTGTTTTTTGAGTTTTTAGGCCATTTTCAATGGTTGAGAGGGTTATTTCAGCGGTTAAAACAGTTTATTGAGCCGTTGCGAGGGTTGTTTTAGGGGCTAAAACAGTTGTAGCGGCGGTCAAAATAGTTCTCGCAGCCGCTGCAAGAGTTGTTTGGACCGCCGAAATAGTTCTCGCGGGCTTTGCTAGAATTGTTTTGACGGTCGCCAGAGTTATTGCGGACGCTGATAGAGTTCTGGCAACCGTCGCAAGAGATTGTTCAATGGCTGCAAAAGTTCTCGCAGACGTTGCAAGGGGCGTTGTAGTCGCAGCGAGGGTTTGCGCGCTGGTCGAAGAAGTTTGTGCAACCGCCGAATAATTTCGCCCGACAGGTCGCAGAATTGATTCCGCCGCGGCGAAAAGTTGCCCGGCGACTGAAATCGTTCTTGCAGTCAATGAAATGGTGATTCCCCTCTTCGTTGAGCGGTGGCCAGAAGTTGCGAATGTTCCGATGCGTTTCATAACCGTTAAACGGACGGGTTTCGGAAAATCTATCACTTCAGAGGAGTTCTCTGAAAACACCGCCGGCGACTCCAACGTTTGTGGAACTACCAATCCGAGAAACCCGCCAAGTATCCGCTGCGACACATGAAAATGGGCGGCGTGGGCGGAAGCGGCGTGGTTGCGCCGCTAAATGAGTTCCAAATGAGCGGGTGCGGCAGTGGCCAGGCTGCGAAAGCCGAGATCCAAGCTGGCCAACTTTCCGCAGTGTTTGCGGGCTAGGGCGAAGAGATAAGCGTCCGTGAACTGTTGGTGGCCGCGAATCTTGGGTAGCCGGGCGTCATCCATCCTAACATCGTCCGGCCAGAATTCGTGGTTAACATGCCCAATCCACGCACGAATGGCGGCCAACGCATCATCCGGGCTGGCCGCGTACTTCAAGTGCGTGGAGATACGGCAGAAGCCAAGTTGAGTGATCGGGCAGGTCGCAAAACTGTCCACTCCTCGAAACCATTGTCTGGTTTTGCGGTGCTCGGTGTGGTTCGGCCACGTCAGGGCAATGAGCACATTGGTGTCGAGCAGGCGAGTCACGGCAACTCAGCTTCCAATCGTTTGACTTCTTCGGTCGTTAACCTCGGAGCGCCCTTCGGAACTCGAAAGATGGGCAGCCCGTCTTTGCCAATGGTTAGTGTCGCGTTTTGCTGGCGCGGCTTTTGAATCCGCTGATAGAGATACTTTCCGGGGCCTAAACGGGTAACATGGAAATCATCCGCCGGTTGAATCTTGTCCAACTCACGCAATTGCTTCGGGAGAACAATCTGGCCTTTTGTCGAAATGCTCGCTGTCATGTGGTAAGATTGGCTTACCGCGAAGCTCTGTCAATCACCACCAGGGTCCACGGCCAACGAAATTGGGGGGCTGGAGTCAAAGGCGGTTTTCTGCTGCGTTTGAAAGATTTCCTGCATCCAGCGCGTTGAACGGGTATGATGGCCGACGTGATTTCGGAGCGGCAGGATGATTCGCTGGCGACGCGCGCGAGTTTGCTCGAGCGGTTGAAGGATTGCGAAGATCAAGCGAGTTGGCGCGAGTTTTTTGCGCGGTATCGCGAATTGATTTTCCGCTTCGCGCTCAAAGCCGGTTGCACGGAGACCGAGGCGGAGGAAGTCGTGCAGGAAACCGTGATCGGCGTGGCGCGCAAGCTGCCGGAGTTTCGTTACGATCCGGCGAAGTGCGCCTTCAAGACGTGGCTGCTGAATCAGACGATGTGGCGCGTTCAGGACCAGCTTCGCAAACGGCAGTCGTGGGAAGGCAAACTCATCCACAGTTCACCGGCCAAGGCGGGCGATGGGGCCGCGCCAGCGAACGATGGAACTTCACGGACAGCGACGGTGGAACGCGTCGCCGATTCGACCGTTGAAAAACTTGAAACGGCGTGGAATGAAGATTGGCAATGCACGGTCCTAGCGGCGGCACTGACTCGTGTGAAGGCGGAGGCGAATTTGAAGGACTGTCAGATGTTCGAACTGCACGTGCTGCGCGGGCTTTCACCGCGTGAAGTGGCGCGGACGATAGGTGTGAGCACGGCGCGAGTTTATCTCGCGAAACACCGGCTGGGGCCGCTGGTGAAAAAGCGCGTGGCGGAGTTGGAGCAGGCCATGAGGATTTAAGGTTGCACCGGATGGTTTCCTCTCCGTGGTCGATGGCGTTACGGCAAATCCTAAATCAGCCTCAGTGCTTCAATCCGCGCAAATGCTCGTCGAACCAATCGGCGAACAGCGTCAAATCCTCGCCGATATTCGCCCAGCCATGTTGCTTGCCTTCCTTCACAGCCAGACGCGCGGTCACGCCTGATTCCTTGGCGCGCTTTACAAAAACTTCCGCTTGTTGAATCGGCACCAGTTTGTCCGCATCGCCGTGCATGATGAGCGTTGGCGGCGTGTTCGAGGTGATGAAATAGAAGGGCGAGATTTCCTTTCCGTATTTTTGCCGCTCCTCCGCCGTGTCCGAACGCGGGCCAAATGCGGGTTTGAAGTCTTTGAGAATTCCCACTCCGACCGCGTCTTCACCGGGCTGGCCGTAGTTCAAAAAATCAGTCGGCGGAAAAAAGCACGCGACCGCCTGCATCGCGCTGCTTTCGCGGTCGATGGCATCCTTCGCTGCCGCATCTCCCTTCACGCCCTGCGTGCCCATCGTGAGGGAGAGATGGCCGCCCGCGCTTGCGCCGGTGATGCCGAAGTGATTCGGATCAACGCCGTACTTTGCCGCGTTGTGTCGCACGAAGCGCACGGCGCGATGGATGTCTTGCGTGATTTCCGGAATGGTGAACTTGGGCTGCGAGCCATGCACGACGGCGAACACGGTGTAGCCGCGATCGAGAAAAGGTTTGTAAAAGTTCGCGTTGATTCCTTCGTGGCTCGAAAAAAATCCGCCGCTCACCATGAAGAAAATTCCGTGGCCGTTGGTTTTCTCCGGCTGAAACACATCGAGCGTGAGCGCCGTGCCGAACTTGCGGCCGTAGATGACGTCTTCCGTGCGCGTGAAGCCGGAATGTTCCGCAGCGGTCACGCCAACCACAAGAGCGAACGACGCGAGCAAAATGAAAATTCGAGAGGTGCGTTTCATAGTAGTAAATTATCGAGTCATGCTGTGACGCGAACGCTACGCTGAATGGCTCGTTCCCTGCAAGCCCGCCCGGCAGCGTGAGCTTCGCGCCGCGCGCCCCTGCTCAAGCCAGCACTTTTTTGATCACTTCGCCGCGCGTGCCGGTCAGGCGTTGATCGAATCCTTGATAAAAATAAGTCAGCCGTTCGTGCTCCAGTCCCATCAAGTGCAAAATCGTCGCGTGCAGATCGGAAACATGCGCGCGTTCCTCGACCGCTTCAAAACCCAGCTCATCCGTCGCGCCGATCCATTGGCCGCCGCGCACGCCCGCGCCCGCCAGCCACATTGAAAAGCCGAGCCAGTTGTGATCGCGTCCCGGTTTGCCCACGCCTTCACTCGTGGGCGTGCGGCCAAATTCGCCACCCCAGACCACGAGCGTTTCATCAAGCAGGCCCGTGCGTTTGAGATCGGTGAGTAGCGCGGCGATGGGTTTGTCGGTTTCGCCCGCGTGGAGTTTGTGATTGTTGATGCAATCATTGTGGCCGTCCCACGTGTCTTCGATGTGGCCGCCGCCGGAATAAAGCTGCACAAAGCGAACGCCTTTTTCGATGAGCCGCCGGGCGATCAGACACTTCGCGCCGAAGTCGGCCGTCAACTTGTCGTCGAGTCCGTAGAGCGAGCGCGTCTGCGGCGACTCATCGTTCACATCGACGACTTGCGCCGCGCTGGTCTGCATCTGGTAGGCGAGTTCGTACGACATGATGCGCGCGAGCAACTCCGAGTCGTTCGGGTGCGATTTGAGATGTTCGCGATTCAACTGCTCCAGCACATCTAGCGAGCGGCGCTGCGTGCGCGGGCCGACGCCGGCGGGCGTGGCGAGATCAAGCAGCGGCGAACCTTTGCTGCGAAACAGCGTGCCTTGAAACGGCGCGGGCATGAAACCAGCCGTCCAGTTTGACGCGCTGCCAATCGGCCCGCCGCGCGGATCGGTCATCACCACGAAGCTGGGCAGATTGTCGTTGAGTGTGCCCAGCCCGTAACTCAACCACGCGCCGAGACTCGGCTTGCCTATTTGCACGTTGCCCGTGTTCATCTGCAAACAGCCCGAAGCGTGCGCCGCCGTGTCCGTATAGAGCGAGCGCAACACGCAGAGGCGGTCGGCGTGTCTGGCCGTGTGCGGAAAAAGGCTGCTGATGTCCAGGCCACCTTGCCCATGCTTTTTGAATTCGAACGGTGATTGCATCAAGTAGCCAATCGGCCTTCCATTGGAACCCACTTTCAGTTTTCCGGTGTACGGCGAGCCGTGAAACTTCGTCAGCGCCGGCTTGGGGTCGAACGTATCGACCTGGCTCGGCGCGCCATTCATGAAGAGAAAAATGCAATGCTTGGCGCGCGTCGGAAAATGCGCCGGCTTGGGCGCGAGCGGCGAAGCTGAATTCTTCTTGGAAACTTCGGCGGCGCTGGCGGAAAAAAACCCATCGCGTGAAAGCAAATCAATCAAGCCGAGTCCGGCAAACCCGGCGCCGACCTCCCACAGAAACTCGCGGCGCGTGCGCCCACACGGGGTCGGATTGGGGATGAAGCGAGAGCGCATGTTGGCCATAAATTACCGATACGAAAAAACGTATAAAAATTCAACCAAAGCTACCAACGCAGGCGCGAGCAGGCCAGCGGCAAAAAGGCGGCTCTTTCGCTCCCACGATCTCAAATAAACCCAGCGGTTGAGCAGCAAAACGAAGGGGAAAGCTATAATCAGCAAAAGCAGTAGATTCATGGCGGCGAATTGTCTTCCTTCTCTGCGGCCAGTCGAAAGCAACAGAACAACGTTCCAAGCTGGCAAGAGAGATGCGGGGCCGAAGACTCCAATTAAAAATACACCCTTGTTTTTACCTTGAAGCATTTTTCTACCTCCCTGAGGGGGTTCAATTCACAAACATGAACTCGTTGCTGTTGAGGATGAGCCGGCAGGCGTTGGCGAGACCGTGCTTCGTGGCGTACGCGGCAAGCTCTTTGAGTTCATTCGCCGTGGGCGGTCGGTGCAACGCGAGTTCGTAAATAGCTTTGATCTGGCCGGGAAGATTTTTCGCCACACCACTGATATGCGCGGCAAAGTGTTCGCTCTGACGCACCATGAAGTGGTTGTTCAACATCGCGAGCGCCTGCAGGGAGGTCATCGAAACGTTGCGCTTGGCGGTTAGCTGCGACGAGTCGGCGCAGTCGAGCGAGTCCATGAACGGGTCGGGTAGCGTGCGGAAGATGAAGCGATAGACGCTGCGGCGGCAGCTTTCCGGGCTGTCCACGTCGAACTTGTTGTAGTCCACGACCGGCGTCACATGAATGCCCGGCGACATCATGAATTGTTTGACGGATGGCCCGCCCATCGTGAGATCGAGCTTGCCGGTGATTTGAAGCACGGCGTCGCGCACGGATTCGGCGTCGAGCCGCGCGCGATTCATGCGCCAGAGCAATGAGTTGTCGGCGTCGATGGCGGCACGGTCGGGCCCCGGCTTGGATTTTCGGTCAACCAAAGTCTCCGTCGTTTGCGAGGACTGGCGATATACGGCGCTTGTCACGATGAGCTTGTGAAGTTGTTTGAAGGAGCCGCCGCTTTGCTGAAATTTCACGGCGAGCCAGTCGAGCAATTCGGGGTGCGTGGGTCGCGCGCCCATGCGGCCAAAATCATTCGGTGAATCGACGAGGCCACGGCCGAAGTGGTATTGCCAGACGCGATTCACAATCGAGCGCCAGGTCAGAACATTGCGCGGGTCGGTGATCCACTTCGCGAGCGCGGCGCGGCGGGCACCTTCGTCCAGAGCCTCGGGTAAATTGAATCGCGAATCCAAGCCACGGACCAAGGGCAGCGCTCCGGGTGTGGCTTCATCACCCGGCTTGTTGATGTCACCACGTTTGAGCACATGAACCGGGCGCGGCGCTTTGGCAGGAACGAAACTGGCATCGGGCACGAACTCGCTCGCGCCCGCATAAACCAATCGCGGCGGCGGCAAAACTTTGAGTTGCTGTTCAATTTTTTCTTTGCGCGCAAACGCCGCCAATTCGACGCGCTGTTCATCGCTGCGCTGCGACGAAGGCAACGCGAGAATCGTCGTGATGTTTTCTGGAAATGGATTCGCGCGCACGGGCCGCTCGGCGGTTGTGATCGAAATCCGGAAGCGTCCGATGAGATGCCCGCCGCCGTGGCGTTGTTCGAGCGCGAAGGTCAGCCGCGCGCCGCGCACGAAGCCGAGGTTTTCTTTCGTCTCGAACACGCCGAAATGGGATTCGCCCACCTTGGGGTAAATGCCCCACGCGGTGTTGGTCTTTCCATCGATGGCCCTCTCGATGCCCCATTCCGTTTGACTGAAATCTGCGGACGCATTTTTCAGAACAACCCTCGCATTCGTCGCCGTCGCGTCAGCCAGCGGCGCGGCGTTCAACGAAATCTCGGAGAGGTGAAGATTGCCGTTGTCCTGCCGACCCGGGCCTTGGTGCGGCAGACTTTCGTCCGCCAGGACTTCGAGTCGAATCGCCGTGATGTTCGTCAGCGTCGTTGTCGCAACAAAGGTGTAAACATCAACTTCGGGTCGCGTGCCGCTGGACAACACCGACTGGTCCGGCAACTTCGTCAACGTCGCGCCGCCCTCGGAAACGATTTGCTGTGGTTTGAGCGCAGTCCAGATGGATGGCTTCGATTTTAGGCCTGCCTCCCACGCTGCCGTCTCTGCTTGGCTGCCCGCCGACAAAAACTCGGTCACCATCTCCTTCGTTCGATTCTCTGTGGCACGGCGTTGCTTGAGCAAGCGTTGCCGGATGAGATTCGTTTCCGGATCGAGATCGAATTGCCGCTCGCCTTTGTCCGTGGCCGCGAAGACCGCTTGCAGCGCGTAGTAATCAGACTGTTTGATCGGGTCGAATTTGTGATCGTGACAGCGCGCGCAATGCACCGTCGTGCTCGTGAACGTGGACATCACGGTGGTCACGATGTCATCGCGGTCGAGGTAGCGCGCGACCTGGCGGTCGATGGTGTCTTCGCGAATGTCGCGCAGCGAACTTTCGTCCCACGGCCCGGTCGCGAGGAAACCGGTGGCGACGATGCCCTGCGGATCGCGCGGAAACAAAACGTCACCGGCGATTTGTTCTTCGACGAAGCGGGCGTAGGGCTTGTCTTCGTTGAACGAACGAATCAAGTAATCGCGGTAAGGCCAGGCGTTGGTGCGCGGACGATCCTGATCATGACCGTGCGTCTCGGCGTAATGCGCGACATCCATCCAGTGCCGCGCCCAACGTTCGCCGTAACGCGGACTGGCCAGCAATCGATCGACGACTTTCTCGTACGCGTGTGGCGACGAGTCGCGCAGAAATTCGCGCATTTCTTCCGGCGTCGGGGGCAGGCCGATGAGATCGAAATGGATGCGACGGAGCAGCGTGCGTTTGTCGGCGGGCGGATTGGGCTGAAGATTTTTCGCGGCTAGTTTGTCGAGGATGAACAAATCGACCGGCGTGCGTGCCCAGGCCTTGGACTGCGCGTCGTGTGGACGCGGTGGCGTGAAATTTTCCAAGGGCGCAAGCGACCAGAATTCTTTTTCCGCGGTCGCAGGCGTGGCGTTGGTGGACGCGAGTTCCGCCGCCTGGCACTCGGTACAGAAACGCAAGCAAGCCACCGCCAGCGCAACTGTCTGTCGCCAAAATCTCCCGATGAAAATGAATCGGCTTCTCACAAAAACTCGTCCGGTCTATCGTGACGCGATGTTGAAACGAAACGAACGTGCAAACAAGTTCAGAGTGCGACGATTTCTTGGAGTTGTCGCGTCGTTGGCGATCTTGGTCTGCCCGTTGCGCGCGTTCGGACTCGATTCGGCAAAATTTGCCGAAGGGGAACTGCTGGTGAAGCTGCGCACCAGCCCGGCGTTGAGTTCTTCCATCTCGCCGCACGCGCGGGTCGGCGCGCAAGTCATCCGCACTTATCCGCAGACGGGCTGGCAACTCGTCCGCCTGCCCGCGTCGAAGTCTGTGCTGCAAGCCTTGGCGGAGTACCAACAAATCGGTGGCGTGTTGGACGTGGAACCAAATCATCGCCGCCGGCTTTTGGCGACGCCAAACGATCCGAATTTTTCATCACAGATCAATCTGACGCGCATCGGCGCGCCCAGTGCGTGGAACAAATTTACCGGGACTTCCAATGTAGTCGTCGCTGTAATCGATTCGGGCATTTATTATCCGCACGAAGATCTGGCCACGAACATGTGGCGCAACTCCGGCGAAATTCCCGGCAACGGCATTGACGACGACGGCAACGGCTACGTGGACGATGTGTTTGGCATCGACGCGCACAACCACGATGCCGATCCGCTTGACGACGGCGGCCACGGCACGGCGTGCGCGGGCATCATCGGCGCGGTGGGCAACAACGGCAAAGGCATCGCGGGGATCAACTGGTCAGTGAAACTCATGGCGCTGAAATACTCCGGGCCGGATGGATTTGGCTATGACGCCGATCTCGTCGAGTGTTTTGAATATGTCATCGCGATGAAGCAGCGCGGCGTAAACATTCGCGTGACGAACAACAGCTATGGCGGCGACGAGAATGGCGCGGCGGTGAAGGATGCCATTGATGCCGCCGGCGCGCTCGGTATTTTGAACATCTTCGCAGCAGGCAACAGCAGCAGAGACAACGACGTTACGCGCTTTTTTCCGGCGTCGTGGAACTCGCCCAGCATCATCAGCGTGGCCGCAGCGAACACGGACGACTCGGTCGCCGCATTTTCCAATTTTGGTCGTACCGCGGTCCACCTCGCGGCGCCGGGGGTGAACGTTTGGACGACGGGTCTGGGCCAGGGCGCGTATTCCATTTTCAGCGGCACGTCGGCGGCCACGCCGCACGTCGCGGGCGCGGCAGCACTGCTCGCGGGGTTCGCGCCCGACTTGTCCGCGGCGGAATTGAAAGCGGCGCTGCTGGGTTCCGTGGATTTGATTCCGGCCTGGACGAACCGTGTGATTGCCAACGGCCGGTTGAACATCGCCCGTGCGCTTGCGAATTTAACGGTGGCTTCGAACAGTCCGGTGTTCGTAAATTTCGTGGAACCGAACGGCAACCGCACGCCGCTGAATTCGGTTGTGAGCGTCACGTTCACGCAGCCGATGGATCGCGCGAGCGCCGAAGATGCGTTTACGATCTCGCCAGCCGTCAGTGGAGCGTTCGCTTGGACGAACGGCGATCAAACAATGAAATTTACACCCGCCGCACCGCTGGCGCCAGCGATGGACTACACCGTAAAAATTTCAGGCGCTGCCACGGATGTGACCGGCGCAACTCTCGACGGAAATCTCAATCGCGTCGCTCAAGGCACGCCCGTCGATGATTTTTCGTGGAGCTTTCGCACAAGTCCGCTCAACGATGATTTCGCGCAGGCCCGATTGATCACGGGCGCGATCGGTTCGGCAACGAACAACAACCGCAACGCGACCAAACAGCCCGGCGAACCGCGCCACGCGGGCAACGCCGGCGGCGCATCGATTTGGTTTCGCTGGGTGTGTCCGCAAAGCGGGGCCGCGACCTTTGACACGGCGGGCACGGCGTTCGATACATTGCTGGCGATCTATGTGGGGACGAATGTTGCAGCGCTGAATTTGATCGCCGCCAACGACGACACGGCAACCAACTTGAACAGCCGACTTGAGTTTTCCGCGCTTGTGAACGCAACTTATTTCATCGCGGTGGATGGCAAGATTTTTCCGGACGTGAACCGCGATGCGCCGCCGATGGGCGAGGTGATTTTGAACTGGCGATTGCAGACGCCGCCGGCGCTTTCGATCCGCGCCGACATCCTCAACGAGTTCCAGGTTTCCTGGCCGCTTACGAGCAAGGCCTTCATTCTTCAAGTCGCTGCTTCGCTCACGTCGCCGGTCCAGTGGACGAACGCCGACGCGACGCCCGTCATCGCCGCCAGTCAAAACCTGGTGACGATTCGTGCGACGAATCAACCGCAGTTTTTCCGCCTCAAAGGACTTTGAGCGCTGACCGCAAAGAGCAGGTTTGCCGTTTGCGCTTGGAGCCTCCGGTTAACTCGCCTAAATTTCCTCCATGCGCACTGAATCACTCAAGTTCCTGGAAAAACTGGTCAACACTCCCAGCCCGTCCGGCCACGAAGCGCGCGGGCAACGTGTGTGGCTCGATTACGTCGCGCCATTCGCGGACGAAACTTTTTCCGACGCCTACGGCAACGCCGTCGCCCTACTGAACAAAGGCGGCGGCCCGCGCCTCATGCTCGCCGCCCACGCCGACGAAATCGCGATGGCCGTGAATTACATCGACGACGACGGCTTTGTGTACGTGCGCAAGCTCGGCGGAGTGGACGCGGCGATCACGAAAGCGCAGCGCGTTTTGATTCACACGACGCGCGGTCCCGTGAAAGGCGTCGTCGGCAATGTCGCGCCGCACTTGACCAAGCAAGAGAGTGATCCCAAGCCGCCGAAGATTCACGAAATTTTCATCGACATCGGCGTGGGCAGCCGCAAGGAGGCGGAGAAATTGATTCAGGTCGGCGATCCAATCACGCTGAACGACCAGTTTGAATTACTGCGCGATGATCTTGCGATTGCGCGGGCATTCGACAACCGCATCGGCACGTTCGCCGTGGCCGAGACACTGCGCCTTTTGCGCGAGGCGAAGACGAAGCTGCGGTGCGAAGTTTGCGCCGTCTCGAACATCATGGAGGAAGTCGGCCTGTTCGGCGCGCGGCAGATCGCCTACTCGCTCAAGCCGGATGTCGCGCTCGTCGTGGATGTAACGCATGCCACCGACTATCCGACCGTCAGCAAGGCGCAACACGGGGACATCAAGATCGGGCGCGGGCCGACGCTGACGCACGGCGCTTGCAATCATCGCGAAGTGGTCAGTCGGCTGGAAATATTGGCGAAGCAAAAAAAGATCACGTTGCAGCACGAGGCGATGTCCGCGACCAGTGGCACGGACACCGACGTAATTTTCTGGACGCGCGGCGGGATTCCCAGCGCGCTCCTCAGCCTGCCCAACCGTTACATGCACTCGCCGGTCGAGTTGGTCAGCCTGAAGGATTTGGAAAAAATTCCCGAACTCATGGCGGCGTTTGCGGCTTCGCTCCGGCGCAACGAACAATTCAAGGTGAAAATTTAGCGACGAGAAATAATGGGTCGCGGCGCTGAGGGCGTTCGTTTTTCCAGTCGCGGTGTGTCGGCACGGAATGCGTGACGATTTGCGGCTCAAGCTTCCCGCGCAACTTTAACGAGCTCCGATTCGAAGCCATCGCCTGGCTTTCATCTCGAAACGCGGCAATGAGCCGGGGGCTACAACTTCGACGGGGATGCGGAGCGCGAAGGCGATTTGAAAATCTCGGGCAAGTTCTTGCGCCAGCGCGACGGCGTCCACGCTCGCGGCGCGTGGTTCGACGCGCACGAGCAATTCAGTGAGCGCGGCTTGCGTGCGCACCTCGACCTGGTATTCGGCGACCTGTCCGGTGCGGTGGATGATTTCCTCGACGGCGGCCGGGTAAATGTTCACGCCGCGCACGACGAGCATGTCATCGGTGCGCGCAAGAATCCCGCCTTCGAGTGCGAGTTCGTGCCGGCCGCAGACGCATGGTACATCAGTACGGGAAGCGGCTTTTACCAGGTCGCCCGTACGATAACGAAGCAAGGGCGAGCCGATGCGACCGAGGGTCGTCAAAATCAGTTCACCAGTTTCGCCGACGGCGGCCGGCTGGCCCGTCGCGGGATGAACGATTTCAGCGAGGTAAGAATTCTCGATGACATGCAGCACGCCCGGTCGGGCGGGGCATTCGTAAGTGACGGGGCCGACTTCCGTCATGCCGTGGTGATCCCACACGCGCGCGCCGGGCCAGAGTTGTTCAATCCGCGCGCGCACCGCAGGCACGCTGCCGCCCGGTTCGCCGGCGACGATGATCTTCTTAATGCGAAGCGTCGTCGGATCGATTTTTTCTTCGCGAGCAACTTCGGCGAGACGGATGGCGTACGTGGGCGTGCAGCAAAGGACAGTGGCTTCATTTTCGATCATCGCCCGCAGTCGGGCCGCGCTGCCGAGTCCGCCCCCGGGCAAACAGAGGCAGCCCAACTTCAGCGCGGCTTCAAACGCCGTCCAGAACCCGAGGAACGGACCGAAGGAGAACGCAAAAAAAATCCGGTCGGCGCGTGTCACACCGGCGGCTCCGTAAATTTGCTCCCAATTGCCCAGCATCCAATCCCAGCTTTCGGGTGTGTCGAGCCAGCGCAACGGCGCGCCACCGCTGCCGCTGGTTTGATGGCAGCGCGTGTAGCATTCGCGCGCGAAGGTGAGATTCGTGCCATAAGGCAGGTGCGCCGCTTGGTCGGCGAGCAGCTCGGCTTTGGTTGTGAACGGGCAGCGCGCGGTGAAATCCTGGACGCTCGTTGTGCCATCAAGCACGCCCGTGCCTGTCAGCTTGCGTCTGTAAAATGGGTTCGCTCGAAGTGAGGCGAGCAGAGTTTGCAGTTGCGCAAGCTGTTCGGCGATGGCGGGCATTTTCGTTTCAGACGAAATGAACTACAGCAAATCTGCTGTGGAAAAATCTTCGTCCTGCTTCCGGCTGATCACGGATCGGCCTAAGCTCAACGGCCACCGGGCCGTGAATGTGGGGCGAAATTTTGATAATTAAATTGTCCATGCCAGTTGAAGGTAGAGCCAGTCGGCGGTTCGGAGCGCAGCAAGTGAAGTCTTCATGGTGCCACCGCATGCTCCACCGACACCGCCTCAACTCTCCTCGACCAGTAAAGCCATGCGCCCAGCAATCCGTAAGGGATAAGCGTCAAAACTCCGTAATCGCCAATCAAAAACCATGCTTTATCCGCATCAAAAGAAGCACCGAAGAAACTCTGAACAAACGCATTGAAGGACGCGTGCGCCATCGCCGCAACGAAAATGCTGCCTGACGCCAGACGCAGCCAACCGATGAAGACTCCAACCAAAACGGTCAGCAACGTAAACATGAGGAGAGATAAAGCCACGGCCCCGTGTGCGTAGCCAGTCAACATGATGAATGGAAAATGCCAAATGCCCCAGACAAGACCGCTGAGCAACAGTGGATATGGCCAGCCAGCCTGCATCAGTCGGGGCAGCAGATAACCGCGCCAGCCCAACTCCTCGCCGAAAGCGCAAAAGAATCCTGGCACTATGCCAATCAAAGCGACCGAAAGAAATCGCTGCCACAGCAAGCCGGCGGTGGATGAATCGCGCATCGGCCAGGAAAGCTTGAAGAATAAAGCGTCCAGCATTGTTTGATCCTGTAAATGAGGAGCCAGTGTCACTCTCCCGAAAAGCAGAGCCAGCATGATGGAGAACGAGGCCAAGCCCAGTGGCCCAAGGTAAGCCCACAACCAGAACCGCGCCTTGCCAACCCTCCACCCGACATCACCGAAACCCTCCTTGAACACCACGCGAAAGAGAATCGACAACAGTCCGGGAATCCACATCAGCACCGTAATGGCCGCCCACTCGCCCAGCCGAAGGCCCAGCTTGAGAATCCAGAACCACAACCACGCCGCAGCGACGACTCCTGCGACATACAAACCAACTTTCCAGTGTGATGCGCTCCGATTCATGCGAGATGCGAACGCCGTCTAACATCGCGCTTACTTGGCTGGCGTGGTGGTGGCGGCGTGTTTTGGCGGAGCACCGACGTTGGTGGGCGCGAATTTGGCCACGAGAAAGGCACCGCACGCCGCGAGCGCGCAGCCGAGCAGGAATTGCCAGGGCAGGGATTTGAAGCCGTTTTTGGGAGGATGCAGCAGCAGCGCGGTGATGGTGTTCACGATGGGCGCGCCCGCGAACACAATCGGCATCACGGCCGCTGGTGCGGCGGCCTTGTAAATCGCTGCGGCGGCACCCAGCGCGAGCACCAGCGTGAACGCGCCCAGCGCGCCGGCCACGCCCGCGATGAAGCTCCATGTGACGCCGTTGCCAGTGAGGCTCCAGTTCGTGCCGCGCTGCATGAGCACGACGATGGGGCCAAGGACGGCGACGACAAAATACGCCACGCCGACGAACAGAAACGCTTTTAGTCCTGCGTTGGCCACCTCCGGCCCGGGGGGCGAAACGTCCGGCATGAGGCTCCGACCTTTGTGCAGAATGACACCATAAACGCCCCACGAGAAAACCGTGAGGAGCGAGAAATAGAGCCAGGCCAGGCCCGGCGAGTTTGAATTTTCAGCCATAACGTAATGGCTTGGAGTTTGTCAGGTAACAGTATGAATTCAATTGGTTTGTCGGAGAAAAATTCCACGGACGGTGAGAATCTTCGCGTCCGCGTTTGACAACGAGGCGATGACCGGTACTATTTTCCCGATTTCCTAGTGCAAATTTCCTGACGGAAACGAAAGGCAAACTGTGGCGTCAACGGACGATTATTTGATAGATGGCCTGATCGACATCGGCGTGCTCACCCATGAGCAGGTGGCTTCGGTGCGTGGCGAAGCCGATGAGACCGGCGAGGGCGTGCTCGACACACTTATCGCCAAGGGCATTTTGACCGCAGTGGATGTGACCCGCGCCAAGGCCGCAAATTTTGGCGCGGAAATGGTTGAGTTGACCGGCGTGAAACTGGCCGACGACGTCATTGCCGCCGTGCCGCGCCACGTGGCCAAGAAGTATAACGTCGTCCCAGTGGCCGTGGAACAAGATCGCGTTATCATCGCGATTGCCGATCCGTCCGATTTGGACACCATTGATGGTTTGAAGCATGTGCTCGGCAAGGAAGTCGAGATTCGCGTGGCCACCAAGGATGACATCGAGACCGCCATCAATCGCTACTACGGTGCGAAGGATGATTCCGTTGGGAAGATGATTCAGGACATCACGGAGGGAGAGGTCCAGATCGGCACGGTGGGCACAGGGGTGACGGTGGATGACGGTCAGACCGTCGATGCCGATGCGCCGATCATCAAACTGGTCAACGGCTTGATTGTCGATGCGTTTAAATTGCGCGCCTCGGACATTCACCTGGAGCCGATGGAGAAAACTTTTCGCGTGCGCTATCGCATTGACGGCGTGTTGCACGAGATGAAAAACCCGCCCAAACGCCTGCAAGCGTCCATCATCAGCCGCCTGAAAATCCAGTCGAACATGTCGATCGCGGAAAAGCGCATCCCGCAGGACGGACGCATCCAAACGAACGTCGGCGGCAAGACGATTGACTTGCGCGTGTCCTGCCTCCCGACGAATCACGGCGAAAGCATCGTGATGCGTATTCTTGACAAAGAAGGATTGCGCCTCGGCTTGGCGGAACTGGGATTTTTTACGGATGACCAGCAGACGTTCGAGCGACTGATCGGTTTGCCTGACGGAATCTTGCTTGTTACCGGGCCGACCGGTTCGGGAAAAACAACGACGCTTTACTCGTGTCTGAATTACATCAATCGACCCGACCGCAAGATCATCACCGTGGAAGACCCGGTGGAATATCAACTGGCCGGCATCAATCAGGTGCAAGTCAGCGAAATCATCGGGTTCACGTTCGGGGCGGCGCTCCGTTCAATGCTCCGCCAGGCGCCGAACGTGATCATGCTGGGGGAAATTCGCGACTTGGAAACAGCCACTATCGCCATCAACGCATCACTGACCGGGCACCTCGTTTTCTCCACGCTGCACACGAACGACGCGCCCAGCGCGGTGACGCGTTTGATCGACATCGGCGTGAAACCGTTCCTCGTGGCTTCCTCGACGCGCGCATTGATGGCCCAGCGTCTCGTGCGGAAAATCTGCCGCAAGTGTGCCGTGCCGTATTCCCCTACCGAAGGTGAATTGCGGGCGTTGAGCATCGACCCGCACAACGTCGGCAACGCGACATTCATGCGCGGCAAAGGATGCGCGAACTGCAACAACACGGGCAACCGCGGGCGGTTTGGTATTTTCGAGATCTTCGTGATCGATGACGATGCGCGCAAGCTCATCTACGAAAAAGTGTCGTCCTCAGTGCTGCGCATCCGCGCGCGGGAGATGGGCATGCGTTCATTGCGCGAGGATGGCGCCCGCAAAGTGCTCGCCGGGCTTACAACGCCGGAAGAAGTCATCCGCGCCACGGTGGGAGACGCGGAATAAGCGCGCCGTTGAAAGCTCCTACTCACAATGCCGCTGCTTCCGACCGATATGCGCCACGGCCCGCCTACTTCCGCACAAAGCAAAGTTGCTTTCTCATGTCCGCCCGCCCATAACTAATCCCTATGTCGTATTCAATGTCAGACCTCCTGCAGCTCGTCGTCTCCGAAGGCGCCGCCGACCTGCACATCCGCGTCAACGTTCCTCCGGTGATCCGTTTGCATGGCGTGCTCCATCGCGTGGAAGGCCCGTCGCTGAAGCCGGAGGACACGGAGGAGTTGATGCGCAGCATCACGTCCGAGGAACAGATCCGACAAGTGCGCGAGCGCGGCGGCGCTGACTTTGGATTTGCGTTTGGCGAACTGGCGCGTTTCCGGGTCAGCGTGTTCAAGGAGAGGGGAAACTTCGGTCTCGTGCTACGGCAGATTCCCACCAAACTGCTCACGATGGAGCAAATCGGTCTGCCGCCGTCGGCGCGGGAGCTTTTATACAAGCCGCGCGGGCTGGTGCTTGTCACCGGACCGACCGGTTCCGGAAAGACGACGACGCTGGCGTCGATGATCAACATCATCAACGAAGAGCGCGATGACGCGCACATCATCACGATTGAAGACCCGATCGAATACTACCACAAGCACAAGAAGGCCGTAGTTACGCAACGGGAGGTCAACGTCGATGTGCCGAACTTTGCGGAAGCGATCCGCCGCGCGCTGCGGCAGGATCCGGACATCATTCTCGTCGGCGAAATGCGCGATTTGGAAACCATTGACGCAGCCATCACCGCCGCCGAGACGGGCCACTTGGTGTTCGGCACCTTGCATACGACTGGCGCCGCCAAGACCATCGACCGTGTGGTAAACGCCTTCCCGACCAACCAGCAGGAGCAAATTCGTATTCAGCTTTCAACCGTAACCCAGGCAATCATCTCGCAGTTGCTGCTCCCGCGTTGCGACAAACCGGGCCGCGTCGCCGTGTTTGAAATCATGGTCAACACGCCTTCCGTCGCCGCGCTGATCCGTGATAACAAAACGTTTCGCATCAATTCGGACATTCAGACTGGGGCCAAGTACGGCATGGTTTCGCTGGATTCCTTCTTGATCGAAAAATACCAAATGGGCTTAATATCCCAAGAGGAAGTCATCACCAAGTCGCAAGATCCGACGACCATTTTGCAGAAGCTGCAGGAGCTTGAGTCGGAGAAGGCGCTCGCGGCCGAGCGTTGATTTAACTATGTCTGATTACGTTTCCAATCCCTTGCTTTCGCTCATCAAGGAGCGCAGCCTGATCGACGACCTGCAATTTGAAGAAGTCTCGCAGGAACTGGCGCGCAGCGGCAAACCAATCATCCAGGTGCTGCAGGATTTTCAGTTGCTCGATCTGGACACCATCCTGCAAATCGAGGCTGACCATTTGGGAACGGAGGTTGTTGATTTGCGCGACAAAGAACTGACGCCCGAACTGATCGCCGAAGTTCCGTCGGAAGTCGCACGGATGCACCAATGCCTGCCGGTAGAAGCCTCCGGCGGTGTCATTCAAATTGCGATGGCCGATCCGCTCAATCTGCCGGCGATGGATGAATTGCGTGCAACCATCGGCAAGGAAATTCAGTTGGTAGTGATGGATCCCGCGCAGATCGAAAAAGCCATCAACAAGCACTATGGCCAGGAGAGCGACACCGTTTCAGACATCCTGAAGCAACTGGGTGCCGACGAAGACATCGCTCAGGAAGTCACGCAGGCCGCATCGAGCGGGACGACGGTTGACCTGACGGATTTGGCCAACGAAACCCCGATCATTCGATTCGTAAATCTCGTCCTTTATCAAGCGATTCAAGATCGGGCGAGCGACATCCATTTTGAACCCTTCGAGGACGAGTTCAAAATCCGCTACCGCGTGGATGGAGCGCTGTACGAAATGTCGCCGCCTCCCAAACACCTTTCCCTGCCGGTAACTTCGCGTCTCAAGGTCATGGCCAACCTCGACATCTCGGAGCGCCGCCTGCCCCAGGACGGCCGCATTGCGATGAACCTCGCCGGCCGGCAAATCGATCTGCGTGTTTCGACGCTGCCGACGCAATTTGGCGAATCAGTCGTGTTGCGTGTGCTGGATCGCACGGCCACCAAGTTGGAACTCGAAGCACTCGGATTGCCCAAACATGTTTTTGACTACGCTGTAGAGGCAATTCTCCAGCCAAACGGAATTTTCGTGGTCACGGGTCCAACTGGCTCGGGGAAAACCACAACGCTCTACTCGGCCTTGCGGCGCATTAACACGATCGATTCCAAATTGCTCACCGCGGAAGATCCCGTCGAATACGACATCGAAGGAATCATGCAGGTGGCGATCAACGAAGGTGTCGGCCTGACCTTCGGCAAGGCGCTGCGGTCATTCCTGCGGCAAGATCCTGATGTGATCATGGTTGGTGAAATGCGCGATTTGGAAACTTCCCAAATTGCCATACAAGCATCGCTCACGGGCCACCTGGTTTTGAGCACGCTCCATACGAACGACGCCACGGGCGCCGTGACCCGCTTGGTGGACATGGGCGTGGAGCCTTTCCTGATCTCCTCAACTTTGATGGCCGTGCTCGCCCAGCGGCTTGTGCGCACCACTTGCAAGAAGTGTCGGACCCCGTTTGAACCCACCGAGAATCAGTTGTCGCTGTTGAACCTCTCCCCGCACGATATCGGCGACAAAGTTTTCTATTACGGCCGCGGCTGCGCCACATGCAACGACACCGGCTATCGGGGCCGGAAAGGAATTTTTGAATTGCTCGTGATTTCCGAGCCGATCCGCACTCTAATCAATGAACGTGCGCCGACGGTGGTTTTGCGCCAGAAGGCAGTCGAACTGGGCATGATCACGCTGCGGGAAGATGGGTTGCGCGGAATTTTTGATGGCGAAACAACGATCGAAGAAGTGGTCAAATACACCTGAACCAAAGGTTCTTTATGCCCAAATTTAATTACGTGGCCATGGATTCCCGTGGCAAAGAAACCAAGGGCACGCTGGAGGTCGGCAGCCAAAACGAGGCGATCAACCGCGTCAAGGAAATGGGGCTTTTCCCGACCAAAGTTGTCGAAGCCGACAAGACTAAAGAGAAAGGCGGATCGAAGTCCAAAGCGCCTGCACAATCAGGGGCTAAAAAGAAAAAGGGTCAGATCAATATCAAAATCCCTGGACTGGGCGGCAAGGTAAAGTCAAAAGTCTTGACGACCTTCACGCGCCAGTTGGCGACGCTCGTCGATGCTGGGTTGCCTTTACTCCGGGGATTGCGCGTGCTGGCGAAACAGGAACGAAACCCTACGCTCAAACGAGTACTGGGCGATTTGGCAACGGCGATTGAAGGTGGGAGCACTTTTTCCGAAGCTCTGGCGCAGCATCCCAAGATCTTCAACCGCCTTTTCGTGAACATGGTCAAGGCCGGCGAGTTGGGCGGTGTTTTGGAAGTCGTCTTGAACCGTCTTTCTGAGTTCATGGAGAAGGCGCAGAAGATTAAAGGAAAAGTCATCGCGGCCATGTTCTATCCCGTGGCGGTCATGACGGTGGCCGTGATTATTCTTGCCGTGTTGATGGTCTTCGTGGTGCCGAAGTTTAAGACTATTTTTGCGGATATGTTGGAGGGCAAAGGGCTTCCGGCTTTCACGGAGTTCGTTCTGGCCATCAGCGATGCGATTGCCAACAATATTTTGGCTTCCATGGGCTGCTTTATAGGATTCATCATTGCGTTGAAGATTTTCGTAAGGACCAAGTTCGGACGACGCCTTTTTGACAAATTCAAACTGAAAATGCCGGTGCTTGGGCCGGTTTTTGAAAAAGTAGCCATCTCTCGCTTTACCAGAACATTGGGGACGCTGGTCAGCAGCGGCGTTCCGATTTTGCAAGCGCTGACCATTGTCAAAGAAACGGCTGGGAATGTCATTGTCAGCAATGCCGTTTCCATGATTCATGAAAGTGTAAAAGAGGGTGAAACAATTACCGCTCCGCTGGAGGCATCTGGTGTGTTTCCTCCCATGGTGATCAGCATGGTGGACGTTGGCGAGCAGACGGGTGCGCTCCCGGAAATGTTGATGAAGATCGCGGACAACTACGACGACGAGGTGGATAATGCTGTTTCCGCCATGACCTCGCTGCTTGAACCGATCATGATCGTTTTCCTCGCAATCATTGTTGGGAGTATTGTCATCGCCTTGTTTCTGCCGCTAATCAAACTTATCGAAGGTGTTGGCGATACCTCGAAAGAAGGTGGCGGTTCCGGTGGCGAATAGCCGGTTGCAGATCTAGCATGGCCACCGGCGCAAGCCAGTGGCCATTTTTTCTTTGAAGTTTGTGAAAAATGTTTGACAATGGAAACCGACACTTGTAAATACAATGTAGTTACATTGCATTCGCTTTTGATTTACAGTTAAGCTCAGTATGGAGTTTGATTGGAACAAACCGCCGTTTGAATGCAGTGGTTCTTTGACGCAGCGGGACATTGAAGAGTCGTTTGAGGATCCATTCGCGGTAAAGTTGATGCCCGATTCTTCGCGATTCTCAGTTCAGGCCAGGTTTTTCAACCTTGGCAAGGCAGTTAATGGCATTGGGATTTTTAGCGTGTATCGCACCAATGGAAAATGTATCCGCGTAATTGCCGCCAGAGTTTTCGAGCCTGAAGAAACGTTTCTGTATCAGCGCCGGCTGAACCAAACCTTGTCCCCGTAGGCAGATGAAACCGACGCTTGCAACATTGACACCGTATGAACTCAATCGCGAATTGGGACGAAGTCCCGCTCTTCGACAACGAGGAGGCCGAGGCGGCCTTTTGGTTGGAGAGCCGGGTCGATGTTCGCGTGATGGAATCCGCAGTGGCGGAAAGCGGGGAATCATCGGAATCCATTACCATCACGCTGCGGATCGATCCACGCATGCTCTCCCGGATAAAACGATTGGCCCGGTCGCGCTACCTGAATTACCAAAGCATGATCAAACAATGGATCAGCGAACGGATGGAAAATGAACTGCGCGAGCGTTGAATTTTTGGAATGATCGATTTCTTGAACTCATGAAGACTTGGACGGCAAAGACTTATTGCGGGCAAAGAGCCGCATTTTCGCTCATTGAGTTGTTGGTTGTCATCGCCATCATCGGTGTGCTGGCGAGTTTGGTGGTCGGGTTATCGTCGGTGGCTTCCGCCCGATCGCGGGAATCGCGGATCCGGGCTGAACTAAATCAATACATCACGGCAATCGATAGTTTCAAAACTCATTTCGGCTTCTATCCGCCGGATAGCTTGAGCGGCACGAATGTTAATCCGGCGCTCAACCCGCTCTACTACGAACTTAGTGGAACCGTAGTCGATAACGTCGCCAAGTCATTCCAAGCCGGCAATGGGATCTCGCTCAAGAGTTCCGAGGTGCAAACATTTTTTGGCCGCGCAGGATTCGTCAACGCGGCTGTGGAAGCAAAAGAGTTAAAGCCTTTCATCGCGAACTGGAAAAGCAGTCAAACCAAGGCTGTCCAAATCAACGGTGTGCAGGTTCAATTGCTGGTGGTTCCGGTGGATTTGCGGCCAAGCGATCCGGCCGTAGTTCCCGGCGCCGGCAATCAGCGGGTCAACCCCTGGCGCTACGTTTCGACCAACCCGACCAACAACCCCAACTCGTTCGACCTCTGGGCCGAAGTCCCGATCGGCAAGAATCAGGTGAAACTAATCGGAAACTGGAAGGAGTGATTTATGACCTCGCGACCAAATCAACTTGAGACGATTCACCGCCTGCCAGTGAGTTGGATCACGCACGAGTGGATGCCGCGCATCGTGGCCGGTTCGGCGCGCAATTCGCTGGGCTTCGCTCCGCGTCGCGCGGATGGCGGTTTGCTGGCGGTGAAAACGAGTTCGTCATTCACGCGGAAATTATTTTTTACCGGCGCCGCGCGGATCAAATGCGTCTCCAGCCCAAGCAAGAAAAAAGCTAAAGTCACGGCTTCCCAAACGTATCGACGTTTTGCAAAAATCAACCTCACTATGCAAACCTCTACTCGACCCCGGCGCTTCTGTCCCGGGTTCACGCTCATTGAATTACTGGTCGTGATTTCGATCATCGGCATCCTTGCCAGCATGTTGCTGCCGGCGATATCCGGAGCCAAGCAAAAGGCTAAAATCGCGATTGCCAAGAAAGAAATCGCCGACATCGCGGGTGCCATCAACGCGTACAACGCCAAATACAGCCGCTATCCTTCAGGCAAGGCGGCTCGCCAATCGTTGAACGATAGCAGTTGCCCTGACTTTACCTACGGTACGGTACACAATCGTGGCGGCACGGGCTTTCAACTGCTCGCCGGCAAAAACAAAAACAAAGGCGTGCTGCCGCGCATCGGCAACGTGGGCAACAACGGCTACCAGGCGAGCAATGCCGAGTTGATTGCGATTTTGCGCGATTTGGAGGTCTTCCGAAACGGCGACAACACGGTCAACTCTGGTCACTCGCAAAATCCCCAGCGGGAAGTTTTTCTGAACGCCAAAGACGTCGGCGATCCGCGCAAAGAGGCGATGCTGCCGGGCATCAACCCGAACGGCGTGTTTCGGGATCCGTGGGGAAATCCGTACATCGTCACCGTCGATTTGAACTACGACAACCAGTGTCGCGACGGGTTTTATCGCAGTCCGAATGTGACGCTGAAAAGCGGCAGCCCTTTGAACGGTTTGTCAAAAGCGCCCAACGACCCCAATTCCTACGAAGCGCGTACCACCGTGATGGTTTGGTCGCTTGGGCCGGATGGAATGGCTGACGCCTCCATTCCCGCCGATCAAGGCGTGAACAAAGACAACATCCTCAGTTGGAAATAGCGCGTCATGCGTGAACACCCGTCATCGCGGTCATCGTCGCGCGGCTTCGGTCGTCCGTTCGCCTTCAGCTTGATCGAGTTGTTGGTAGTGATCGGAATCATTGGGCTGCTGGCGGCGATTGGTCTGCCTGCGCTGCGCGGCTTGATGGGCGGCAATGCCGTGGACATCGCCAAACGCCAGTTGATCGACGATCTCACGCTTGCCCGCCAACGCGCGATGAACGAGCGCACGACGGTTTTCGTTCTGTTCGTCCCGCCGGAAGTCGCCCAGTTACGCGTTACCAAACTCTACAACCATCAACTGACTTCCTACGCGCTCTTCACCAGACGTTCCGTGGGCGAGCAGCCCGGCATGGTGCGGCCACGGTATTTGACGGAATGGCGGCATTTGCCCGATGGCGTCTTCATTCCGGAGTTCAAGTACGGCCTGTCGTCGTTGTTGCTGACGAATGATTTCTTTCGCGCTCTGCCGGTAACGAACGTCTCCTATTTCGCCGGTCCGAAGAATGCGACTCTCCTGGTTTCAAACAACATTCCTTACCGCTACCTCGCGTTCAATGCGCAGGGCCAGCTCGAAACTCCGGCCGCGCGCGACGCCAACATCGGCAAGCACGACGAAATCATCCCGCTCGCCAAAGGCAGCATTTTCTACAACACGAATAACGGCACCGTCGATGCGCAGGAAACGCCGCGAGGCAATTTTTCAAACAACTGGATTCGCGTGAGCGCGCTGACGGGGCGTGCCCGGGGCTTCCAGCCAGACATCCGGTGAGACGTTAATCCATTTACGAGCCACGCTCATGATCTTCCCGCCTACAACCAAAACTTTTGCGCTGCCGCGCGGGTTTGCTTGCGCGGGTCAGCCGTCGAAGTTCGCCCAAACTGGCAGTCCGCGCGCTCACGAATCCGCGTTCACGATGATCGAGATCGCGTTGAGCATCGCGGTCGTCTCCTTCGCGCTGGTGGCGATTCTGGGCGTGTTGCCCACCGGCCACCAGGTCCAGCGGGATAATCGCGAAGACACCATTATCAACCAGGACGGGACATATCTGCTGGAGGCGATTCGCAACGGCTTGAAGGGCGCGACTGATTTGTCGAACTACGTTGATTTTGTGTCTATCCAGCGAACAGGTGGAGCGACAGGGACAAGACGCTACGCCAATTTAACCTCCGCCGAAATCATTGGCCAACTCTCGACACCCAAATACGACACTACCGGAAAAACAACGATCACCAACACCGTCACCGCCGTCATCCGCGCCATCACCGGTTCAGCGGTGGACAAACCGCCGGCCATTCCGCGCGACCGGGACTTTGTTTTTCATTACCAAGTCACGTCCGAAGTGATCCCGGCCACGCCCGCGCCCACGAACGGCCTGGCGAAAGCCGAGCTTCAACGGGCGCTCGCCTTGGGCGACAACCTGCACGAGTTGCGGCTTACGTTTCGCTGGCCGGTTTTGCCGCCGAAGCCAAACGACTTGACCGTCCGCCTCGGCAACAGCCGGCGCGTATTCAGCACGCTCGTCAGCGGGCAGATCGAAGTAGTGACGAACAAGGCCAATCGTTTCTTCTACTTTCAGCCCATGGTATTCCACTGAAAATGCAACCGTCCAAATTCATTCCGTCTTCGCGCGCCCGCCGGGCGTTTTCGCTGATCGAATTGCTGACGGCGGTTTCGATCATGACGGTGATCATTATCGCGCTTTACGCGATGTTTGATCATACGCAAAAGGCGTTGCGCGGCAGCGTGAGCCAGACGGACGTGCTGGAATCGGGCCGTGCGGCAATGGAACTCATCAAACGTGATCTGGAACAGATGAGCGCGGCGCGCGGGGCTGGCGTGCCAAATTTCTACGCGCAGTTGAATACCAACACGGCTCCGTTCTATCAGAGCCTGCCCGGCGATGCGTCATTCCCCAATCCGCAGCGCACGAACCGGCTGCATGATTTTTTATTCCTCACCAAATTCAATAATAACTGGACGGCTTCCGGCTATAAAGTTTTTCCCATTCAATCCGGCAGTCCGGTCGGTTCTCTGGGGCGTTTCACGACCAACACTGTCGCGTCGGCGGTGCCGTTCCGCATCATGGCGAAGTTGATCAACCGGGATTCGAGCGAGGTCATCAATTATCAGCCAGTCATTGATGGCGTGGTTTCATTGACCATCCTGCCGTATGACCGCAATGGCAACCTGATGGTCGCCACGAATTCGCCGCTTACGTACCGGTATTTTGCCAATGGCACCTACTATTTCCTCAGCAACAGCCTGCCGCCGTACGTTGAGGTCGAGCTGGGAATTCTCGAACCGTACGTCGTGAATCAATACAAGGCGATGTCCGGCAGCGTGGCGGCGAATTTCCTCGCCCGACAGGCCGGCAAGGTACACCTCTTTCGTGAGCGGATTCCCATTCGCACTGCTTCCCGATGAATCGTCAATCACAACGCGGCGTTGCGCTCGTCACGACCCTGATCATGTTGTCGGTTGTCGTGCTGATGTCGGTCGCCTTTCTGGCCGTGAGCCGGCGCGAGCGGGCTTCCGTGGCGGTGACGCGCGACCAGACCACCGCGCGGCTTATGGCCGAAGCCGCCATCGCGCGCGCGCAATCCGAGTGGGCGGCTCGCATCGTCACGACTTCCAATCTGCTCGCGCACGATTTTTGCGTCTCGACAAATTTCATCAATCCGGCGGGGTTTAGCGCGGGGTTGGGAAATGATCTACGCAACGTCAGCTACACGTATCCCAACGGGCTGACGCTTAACGCAAACGATCAAATCCGCAACATCGCCAACCTGCTCTACGATCCCCGTGCGCCCGTTTACGTCCAGACCAACACTCCCGGCCGCCGCGATTTCGCCAACGACTTCCGGTTTTACCTCGATTTCAACCGCAATGGTTTCGTGGAAACGAATGGTCTCGTGCGTGAGGTTGACAACAACGGACGCCTCACTGGACAGGCGAATTTCCACTGGGGCGATCCGGAATGGATCGGCGTTTTGCAGCATCCGGATCGACCGCACTCCGGCTCGAACCTGTTCGTCGGCCGCTACGCGTTTCTCTGCGTGCCGGTCGGGAAAAATCTGGACCTCAACTTCATCCACAACCAGGCCAAGCGCCTGTCAGGAAATCCGGATGCAAATCTTTACTACCGCGATCAGGGTGTCGGCTCGTGGGAGTTGAACCTGGCCGGTCTGTTGCGCGACCTCAACACGAACATCTGGCCGGTCAACCAGTATCAATACGTGACCAATCTGAACGTGACCAGCCGCGGGCTGGCGTTCGATGACGCCACGGCGCTGCTGCAATACCGCTACAACAACAATTTCAGCAACCTGAGCAACTTCTTCGATCTCTTCGGCCCGAACGGTGAGAATTTCGTGAAGACGAATGGAGTGATGGATCTCTACACGGACGGATTGCAAACCGATTTGAGCCGGGCGCGCAAGCCGTGGCCGGGCAGCGACAACCCGCGTTCTTACTACGACACCCAGGAAATGTTTTCGTTGGGCGAACAGGGCAACAATTCGTTTAGACGGTTCACCGACCGCATCAAACTGGCTTCCCGCGCGAACAGCACTTACGACCGTTACACGATATACCGGCTGCTGTCGCAACTCGGGCAAGACTCGCTTCCAGCCAGCGAGGGCAAACTCAACCTGAACTTCAACAACATCACGACATCGGTCACCAATCTTATTCCTTGGAACATCGATCCAATCACCAAGGCCAACATCGGCGGCTCGAATTTCTTCCGCTTCACTTCACAAAAACTGCTCGAAACGTACGGACATCCGTTCGGCATGACGAACATGATGATTTACCCGACGAATTATTTCACGAAAGAGGTGCACCGTCTCTTGCAGTTGTCGGCGAACATTTACGACGCGAGCAGCACGCGCAAACTCGCCAGCCCGGGCGATCCCGATTTGCCGACGGTGTTCCGGCCGGTGTTCGGCGTTTCGGCGGATGGCCGGACGAACTACATCACCGGTTGGGTGGAGGAAACTGGCTCGGCGTTTCTCACCAATCCGTGGCGCGATCTGAGCGTGCCGGCGGATCGGCCTGCCATCCGGGGCCAAAACGTGAACGTGTATGGCGTGCCGCTCATCATCGGCGCGAAGAAAGGCTATCCGAGCTTCAACGAGTTCGCGATGCAGACGACCGTCCAGGCAACGCGTCGCCTCGAACTGCGCAAGCGCACCGCGCTGGATCAATACCCGTTCCAGACGAATCAACTCTTCGTCGTCGGCATCTCCAACTTGTTTGGCGTCGAAGCTTGGAATTCGTACAACCAGGTCTTCACGCGTCCGCTGCGCATGATGGTCACGAACCGCGTCACGATGGCTGTGCTGGACCAATTCAACCGGCCCGTGCTGCCCACGGGCACCAACAATTTCACCATCGGCACCAATATGTTGATTAGCGGCAACACTTGGAAAGCAGCCCGCGATCGGGCGTCGTTCAAGCTGCCGTTGCTGAACAACCGCATCGTGCTCGACAACGCGGCATACATTTCACGCGCCGTGCCGCCACGGTTTACTCCGTACAACACGAATCTCATTTTCGAGGTTACCAACCCCAATAACAACCCAACGAACTTCATCATGCCGCAGTGGACGCTGGCGATCAGCAACCGGCTCCAATACATCCTGCTCGACTCGAGCAGCGGTCGCGTCGTGGATTTCGTAAACCTCACCGGCCTCGTCAGCCGCATCAACATCACGCGCGAGTTGATGGGCAATCCGAATTTTGGCGACGGTAAATTCTGGGACACGAACACGGTGAAACGAACGCCGATTGGCCTCCAGAATCAAATCCTCGCTTCGCTTGGCGACCAAGACGCGGATTGGAACAGCTTTACTTCGCAAGGCGCACAAGGCCGGGACAAACAGAAATCCATCCAACGCTTCAACGAATTCATGGGGCGCGTGCCTTCGACGAACCTGCACGAATTCGGCTTCAGCATGCAGGCACCCTACACGCCGACGCGCCGTTTGTCGCAGTATGCGACGTGGCAGGCGAACGATCCCCTCGTGCATTATGCGCTGGAAGATTTGACCGACTTGACCCGCACCAACAACATTCTCGTGCTGCCGAATTCAAATTCACTTGGCGTCACGAACACGGATTTTAACCTGGGAGTTGTGAACATTCGCTACAATCCCTGGGGCGGTAACACGAACAAAACGGCGAGCAGCGATCCGAACGCGTTCAACATGGCCGTCAAAGATCCCGGTGTGCGCAGTTCGGACGATTGGGATTTTCCAACGAACAAACTGGCGACGCTCGGCATGTTGGGGCGCGTTCACCGCGGCACGCCGTGGCAGACGGTTTATTTAAAATCGCCGGTCGTGACTCAAAACGAATGGGATCAGTGGGCGGGGTCGAGCGCCTATTTCAATCGCTTCACGCCGACGTACGGCTGGACACATCCGACGAACGATTGGATTTTGGCCGACTTGTTCACGACCGCGATCAACGACAACGCGGCGCGCGGTTTGTTGTCCGTCAACCAGACGAACATCGGCGCGTGGTCGGCGGCGTTGAGCGGCGTGGCCGTGCTGACGAACGACATTCCGAACAAGTCGATCAAACTGACCAGCTTCCGGCATTTTACGAACTTCGTCGCGCAACCGGATTCGCCGCAATTGCAGCACATCGTCGGCGGCGTCATGAACGCGCGCCAGCAGCAGCCCGGCGGCGTATTCGCGCACCTCGGCAGCGTGCTTTCCACGCCGGAACTGACGGTCAATTCTCCATTCCTCAACACCGCGATTCCGTTGCAAGTGCAAGTTGGTTTGGACGACCGCGCGGTCGAAGCGATCCCGCAGCAGATTTTGTCGTTGCTCAAGCAGGATGATCCGCGTGTGGTGATTTACGCGTACGGCCAGACGCTCCAGCCGGCGCAAAACTCGCGCGTTGTGCAGCCGGGGCCGTTCTTCCAGCTTTGCACCAATTACCAAATCACCGGCGAAGCGGCCATCAAAACGATGATCCGCATGGATGGCCTGACCAATCGCATCGGCGTGCTGACGGGCGCGAACGCGGTGGTGGAAAGCTACAACGTCCTGCCCGCCGAGTGAGGATCGCCTGGTTCATCTCTGGATCGCCATTCAACCTCGTGAACATGCGAATCATGAAACAGGGCGGTCTAAACTTTTATCTTTGAGCTTTGCGATGACCACGATTAGAACCATCTCCTTTCCGGCGGGTCTCCGTGGTCACTGACGTATGCGTGTGCGAGCCAGAACTTGGATTTTGTTGAGCCTGCTCCTGTGTGGAGCCGGGGCTGTGTTGTGGCATCGCGCCACGCAGCGGCGGGCGGCAACCGCGTTGGCGGAGGCGATTGTGCCGTCCCGAGTTTCCGGTTTAAACCCGAATCTCGCGGCGGCGTTGCGTCAGGGGCTGCTCACGTCACAATCACTCTTCCATTCCTCCAACCCGGCTCCCGCAAGACCCACCGGCCACCGACTCACCAACACGGCCCGTCCAATCGCGGAGTTGACGCGCAGCGATCGCGCGGTGCTCTTGCGCAACGCTTTCATCGAGACTGCGGGTGTGCCGCCGTTGAACGTTCCTAAGCACCTCCGCGCGCCGGAAGATCCCGGCAGCTACATCGTGCAGGCGAAGGGCAACCTCGATGACACGTTTCGTTCGAACCTCCGCCAGGCGGGCGCGACGATTGTTTCCTACATTCCGAACAACGCGTATCTTGTCCGCATGGACGGCGCCGGCGCGCGGCAGATCGCCCAGTCTCCCCGCACGCAGGCCGTCCTGCCGTACGAGCCATACTACAAACTCGACGAACAACTGCTCGCGGTCGCGGTCGATCAAAAGTTTCTACCGGCAGCGGCACGACTGATCGTCACTTCTTTTCCCGATGACGCTGGCGAGACGTTGGCGGCGGTGCGCAAACTGGGCGCGGAAGTCATCGGCGAAGATCGTTCGCCTTTCGGACCGCAGTTAATCATCCAACCGGCTGCAGATTCGCTGGTCGCGCTGGCGAATTTGTCCAGTGTCCAGGGACTCGAAACTTTCCATCAACGCGCGCCGCTCAACGACCACGCGCGCGTGCGCGTCGGCGTGTCGCCGGATACGTTCAGCACGGCGACCAACAATTACCTCGGGCTGACGGGTGCGGGCGTGCTGGTGAACATCAACGACACGGGTGTCGATCAAACGCATCCGGATCTTACGGGGCGTGTCACGGCGTCGGATCCTCAGACGCTCCAGGATTTTGACGGCCACGGCACGCACGTCGCCGGCACCATTGCCAGCAGCGGGAAAAGTTCAGCCACCGTGACGAATGCGCAAGGCTCGCTGACCAACGCGGATTTTCGCGGCCTGGCGCCCGCCGCGAAATTGTTCGCCCTGCCGATTGATTTGAACACGGGGCCGCTGGTGTCGGATTCGTTTTTGCAGGAAGCCGCCGCCGGGGAAAACCAGCGCCAGTTTCCGGCGCGTCCGCTCATCTCGAACAACAGTTGGGGCTACCCCGCCGTGAACGACTACAACAGTTCGGCCGCGAGTTACGATGCGGCGGTGCGCGATGCCCTGCCGGCCGTCACCGGTGCGCAGCCGACGCTCTACGTTTTCGCCGCCGGCAACAACGGTTCGCTCACGGACGACGGGCTGGGCGGCGAAGCTAACAGCATTGTGTCGCCGGCCACCGCCAAAAACGTCATTTCTGTTGGTGCCATCGAAAGCGTCCGAATGATGACGAACTTTATCATCGTGACGAACGTGGTCGCGAATTCGGATCTCCCGGGCGATTTGGTGACGAACGTATCGACCAACTTTTTTTTCCTCGCGGCAACGGACAGCGATCATCAGGTGGCTTCCTTTTCCAGTCGCGGCAATGTGGGTGTGGGATTGGAAGGGCAGTTCGGTCGCTTCAAACCGGACGTTGTCGCGCCGGGTTCATTTACCATTTCGACGCGATCCAAGGATTGGACCGACCCCACAAATTTCACACAGGTAGATATTCAGACCGTAAGCGACGAAACGGTGGATCCCGGCCAGCTCAGTGGCGTGCATCAAGTGCTCGTCCCCGATGACGCCAGCGAGCTGCGGATCGTGCTCGTGCCCAACCCGCGTTCAGCGACGCCGTTTCCGCAATTGCCGCTGTATGCGCGCTTGGATGATTTTCCCGATACCAACATATTCACCACGGTCGGCACCAACCAAATCCAAGTCCCGAGCGTGGACGTGCAACTGACGCCGGGATTCTGGAACTACCGCGTGTTCAATCCCACCGCGCATCCGGTGTTTTACGATGTGCAGGCATTCGTAACGCGCACCAATCTGGACGAAGCGTATTTCAAGGCGCTCAAGCAGGCCGACGACGGGCTGGGGCCGTATTATCGCTACGACTCCGGGACGAGCATGGCCGCGCCGGTCGTCTCCGGCTTGCTCGCGCTGATGCAGGAATTTTTTGAAAAACAAAAGGTCAGCTACAGCCCGGCGCTGATGAAAGCGCTTTTAATCAACGGCGCGCGATCCGTCGGGCCGCTCTACGATTTCAACGTCAACGCGCTGCTGAACCATCAGGGCTGGGGCGTCGTGAACATTGCAAACAGCCTGCCGGCCGCGTTGCAGAGCGGCAACACGGACGCTTCGCCCCTCCGGTTTGTGGATCAAAGCGTGACCAACGCGCTCGTGACCGGCCAGAGTTTGACCTGGAACCTGCAACTCTCCGAGGAAGCGCAACAGCAACCGTTGCGCGTGACGCTGGTGTGGACCGACCCGCCCGGCAATCCCAACGCGGCGGTCAAACTCGTCAACGACCTCGATTTGATCGTCACCAATCTCGATGCGACCACCAACCAGGTCGTTTACTACGGCAACAACATCCCGGCGGGCGCGGACTTCACCGCGCCCAGTTTTCCTGAATCCGTTCAGCCCGGAAGCGTGACCGCGAGCGACCCGGTGAACAACGTGGAAAATGTTTACTTGAACGCGCCGGTCGGCACGAATTTTTCCGTCACCGTGTTCGCGCGCCGCGTCAATGTGAATGCGGTCACGCAGCATCCCGACGGCATCGCGCAAGATTTTGCGCTCGTGGTTTCGTCTGGCGATGGCACGGTCACGAACGCGTTCACGTTCGCGCCGCTTGCCGCCATCCCGTTGACAACCCCAACGCTTTCCATTGTCAGCAACGGCGTGCCGCTTTTGCACGAACGCGTCGGCGCGAATTCGCCGTTGCTCGGTGGCACCAACGGGACGCCGAGCCAGTGGAATTTCTACGTTTTCACAAACAGTTTCAACCTCACCAACTCAGTCTCCCTTACGAATGGCACCAATGTCGCGTTCATCACCTTCAATCCTCCGAACATCGGCAACCCGCGCAACGTCGATGCGGACATCGACCTTTACGTTTCGCGCGGCACGCCGATCACGACGCTGAATTTTACCGGAGCCAGCATCACGGCTTCGACCAAACGCGGCGGCACGGAAGTCGTCTTCTTCACAAACTCGTTCGATGGCGAGGTGTTCTATGTGGGCGTGAAGGCCGAGGATCAACAGGGTGGCGAGTATGGCTTTGTGACGTTGTCGAGCAACACGCCTTTCAACCGCGAGGAAAATGGCAACCTGATCGTGCAGGGATTTCCGTTGAGCGCGCAAGTCTCGGATGGTTCGCCGCAGCAGCCCGGCGCGGCGCTCGTGTTCGGGATCGCGACGCGGCCGATTCAAGTGCAGAAAGCTGTCGCGGAATTGTCGCTGACCCACGAAAGCCTCGGAGATTTGCTGGCGAACCTCAGCCACAACAACCAGTTCGCCGTGTTGTTGAATCACCATTTGATCGAGCCGCCACCGTTGAACGGTTTCTACAGTTTTGGTTTCGACGACAACGAATTGGGCGACGCCGTTAACCTGGGCGATCAACCCTCCGACGGCCCCGGCAGCCTTAACAATTTCATCGGTGAAGACGGAAGTGGTTTGTGGTTGATGACGCTCGTGGACAACGCAGTCGGCGGCACGGGCCGGCTCAATAATTTCAATGTCGTCCTTACACCGTCGCCCGGCACGAACCTGATCAGCGGCACGGTGCGTGCGCATCGCTTCGCCTATTACTTCGTGGATGTGCCGGTGGACGCGACGAACCTGATGGCGACATTGTTCAACTTCACGCCGTCGCTTTCGCTGGATGCGTATTTCCGGCGCACCGATCTGCCGGATCAAACGACTTACGACAAGTTCGCCATCATCCCGCCGACGGGCGGCAACCTGACGATCACGACGGGAGACATTCCGCCGCTCAACGCGGGCCGCTACTTCCTCGGCATCTTCAACCCCAATTCGGTGGACGTGAATTTCAAGCTCCGTTTCTCCATCGGTCGCGACATCGGTACCGTGGCGGACGCATCGTTCGCTTCGGAAGGCGAAGTGCCCTTGCTCGACGACGCGTTCACCGAGTCGATCATCACAGTGCCAATCGACCGCGTCGTGGCGGATGTCAACGTGGCGGTGCGGATTGATCATCCGCGGCTTTCCGATCTGGCCCTGCATCTCATCAGCCCGCAAGGCACGCGCATTTTGCTGGCGGAGGATCGCGGCGGCTTGCAGGCGGCAAACTTCGGTTCCGGTTCGCTCGAAAGCAATCTTACGTACACGGGGTTCACGGAACGGCCAGAGTTGTCCACCGGTCTCTTCAAATTTGCCGTGCCGCCGTACGCGACGAACGCGGTGGTCATCACCAACTTCGTCAGCGGATTCGAGGGGGTTCCCGCCATTGTCTATCCCGCCGGGCAGACGGTGGACGGATGGTTCGTGGTGACGAATCGCGCGGCGGTGCTCAACCTGGGCGGGGCGGCGGACTCGGGCACGAACGTGCTCAGCCTGAATCGCTCCTACATCCGGCGGGTGTTCCCGACCGTGGCCGGCAAACAATACACGCTGCGATTCGCGCTTCGCTCTTCGGTGAGCGGCACGGTGAACCTGCAACTTTACCTGGATGATCAACTCAAGCGCTTCGTCACCGCTTCGAGCCAATGGCAAAAGGCGGCCCACACTTTCACCGCGGATCGCAGTGGCACCCTGGTCGAGATCCGGCCGCTGTTCAGCCACGCCGGTTTGTTGCTGGACACGTTTGAGTTGGTCGAAACGGGGGGCAGCACAATTTTTTATCAACCGGAGGAGTCGCTCGATTTGTTGAAGGGCGAACGCGCGATCGGCAATTGGCGGCTGGAGATCGCCGACACGCGCAGCGAATTCGCCGGGAAATTATTGAACTGGCAGTTGGAGTTCATCTTCGCCGAGGAAACCAAGCCGGCGGTGACGCTCGTCAATGGCGCGTGTTTTTCCGGCCAGGTCAGTGGCGACGAGATTAAGTACTTCATCGTCGAGGTGCCGCAGGCGGCGACGCAGGCAACCAACATACTCACGGGCACCGGCGATCTCGTGCTGTACTTCAATCAGAATGCGGCGCCGACAGCCGGGACGAGCGATTTCGCCGTGGACTTCAATGGGCCGGGTGACGGTGAAGTGTTGCTGCTTTCGACGAACGGGGCGACAGCGTTTGATCCGAGCGGCGCGACGCTGGCGACCTTTCCGACGCCGCAATTGCAGCCGGGCCAGCGCTATTATCTGGGCGTGGCGAATTTCAACCCTGGCGAGACGAATGATTTCACGCTCTGCCTCGGCTTTGACCGCATCGACGAAACGCTCATTGTGTTGACCAACAAAATTCCCCACGACAACACGATCAAGGGCGGCGGCAAGTTTGATTACTATCAATTCACAATTCTGCCCACGGCCTACGAGGCCACTTTTGAATTGTTCCCGACCAACGGCAATGTTGATCTTTACGTCAATCAGGGCTTCCCGCTGCCCACCACGAATTTCTTCAATTTCCGCAGCACCAATGCCAGCACCAACGCCGAGCGGATCACGCTGACGATTACGAACACGCCGAAGCCGTTGGAGCCGGGCGATTATTATCTCGGCGTGTACCACCCCGGCGGCGCACCGGTGGATTATTCCGTGGTCGCCACGCAACTCACGAACGCCGTCAACCTTGTTCGCCTGACCAATTGCGAACCGTTGAGCTTCACGGTGCCGCCGGGGGCGATGATCACAAACTATTTCGTCTTCACGATCGACCAGACGAATGCCGCGGCCAAATTCACGATCTCCAATTTCACTGGCGAAGCCGAGTTGTGGCTGGGGAACAATGAACTGCCGACAAAGAATTCGTTTTTCCGCAAAGCTCCGGCGTCGCTCGCGCTGCCCGGTTCGGGAAAAATTGTCATCCGGACGAACGTGGATTTTTATCCGACCATCAACGGAGACTGGTATCTCGCGGTGCTCAACAAGGAAACGAACGCGATCTCGTTCGATCTGCGGGCCTGCACACTCGACCCGAAACTGGTGATCACTCCGCTGACCAACGGTCTGACGTTTACGAACACCGCGCCCGGCAACACGGACGGTTCGCCGCCGGAAATTGATTATTACTCCTTTGAGGTTTTCACGAATGACACGTACCGGCTGGAGAATGTCAAAGTTGAGTTCGTCGTGGCGCCCTTCAATGGCAACGTCGATCTCGTCGTGTCCAAAGCTCCGGGGTTGCCGACGGATACGAAATTCCAATTGAGCAGCAACAACGGGCGCAACACCAACGAACTTGTCGGGCTTTCCATAGGCCGCAATCTTTCGCCCGGCACCTGGTATCTCGGCGTCTTCAACCGCGAGACGAATCAATTTCGCGGCGTTCCTATTACATACCTGGTTACCGCGACGGAATCGCCGGGTTTGATTACATTGCCGCCGGGCACCAATACTATCATCGAGCCCAACATCGTCGTCACGAACAACCAGGTTTGTCTGAACTGGCCCGCGATCATCGCTCGCGATTACCAGGTGGAAGCGCGACAACTCATTGACACCAGCGGTTGGACGAACCTGAGCGGCACGATCACAGCGATCACCACGAATCTGAGCTACTGCGTGCCGATCACGACACCGTATCGCTTCTTCCGCATCGTGCAACTCGGCCGCACGAATCCGCCGCCGCCCGCCACCGCCGGGACCAACATCATCGCCGCGAGCCTCAGCTTGACGAACAAGCAGGCGTGCCTGAGTTGGAACGCGGTCGTCGGTCGCAGCTATCTGCTCGAAGGCAAGAAAAACGTCGAAGATCTCGCCTGGGCGGTCTTGTCGCCGCTGCAGAAGATTCTCAATTCACCGGCGGGCGGGACGCAGCGATTGTCCTACTGTGTTGATTTATCGAGCGGCTATCGCTTCTTCCGTGTCTTGGAATTCATCGAAGGCGCGCCTCCGTCTCCGCCTCCACCAGCGAGCGGGACCAACACGTTCATCAACCCATCGCTCGCGGTCACGAACAACCAAATCTGCCTCAGTTGGGACGAAACCATCGGCCGGCAATATTTTGTCGAAGCAAAAACAAATCTTACCGACGCCGCCTGGCTCGCCATCTCGCCGACAAATACCGCGACCACCACGCGCGTGACTTTCTGTCTGGATCTCTCGACGCCGCGCCACTTCTTCCGGGTTGTTCAGCTCGGCTCCAACTCGACCAACATACCGCCACCCGCGGTCACGACGGACTCGATTGTCAATTCGTCGCTCGTCATCTCGAACACGCAGGCTTGCGTGGCTTGGGATTCCATCGCCGGACGCGGTTACTTGGTCGAAGGCAAATCAAACATCACCGACGCGGCCTGGAGTTCCCTCAGTGCCGCCACCGCGACGACGACAGCCAGGTCAAGCTTCTGCGTGAACCTCACGAGCGGCTACCAGTTTTTCCGGGTCGTGCAAGTCGGTGCCGGTTCAACGAATACGCCGCCTCCTGCGCCACCATCGACTACCACCACGAATGCCTTCATTCGCCCGACGCTGAGTTTCACAAATTCGCAAGTCTGCCTGCATTGGGATTCGGTTGCGGGGCGGCGTTATTACGCCCGGGCCAAAGTCACGCTGGGTGACACGGACTGGTCCGTGATTTCGACTACCAACCAGGCGACAACTTCGACGATGCAATTCTGCCTGGATCTGACCACGAGCTTCCGGTTCTTTGAGGTCGTTGAAATCGCCGACGCTGGCTCAACTTCTTCGCCGGCACCCGCAGCCATCACGATTGATACGGCCGGGCTGACGTTCGCGCCGGGTGGTTTCAGTTTGAAGTGGCACGCGCTCGCATCGGATAAATTTCAAATTCAATACGCCACGAATTTGCCGCCCGTTTGGATTACGCTCCCGAACACGATTACTTCGACGGACGGAAATTTCAGCTTCGCGGATGACGGTTCAAAGACCGGCGGCGTGGGCGCGCAGAAATACTATCGCTTGCTACTGGTGCCATGAAGGGGGAAGTCCGCGCCAGCGATTTGCCTTCCGCACGGTGGTTTAGCCGATCTGCTTGAGAATGGGCCGCGTTAAATCCGACAGCCTTTTCCGTTGTCTTCCTTCGGCGTCAAAATTTTCCAGATCAAGCCAGGTGACGAACGCGCGCTCCAGCGCCGGCCACTCGGAGTCGATGACGGAATACCAGGCAGTGTCGCGGCTTCGCTCTTTATAGACGATGGCCTGCCGGAACACGCCCTCAAACGAAAAGCCCAGGCGCTGCGCGGCGGCGCGCGACGGCGCGTTGAGTGAATCGCACTTCCACTCGTAGCGTCGGTAACCAAGCTCGAACGCCCGCTTCATCATCAAGTATTGTGCTTCCGTGGCCGCCGGCGTCCGGCTGAGGAAAGGTGAAAAATTGACATGCCCGACTTCGATGGAGCCGCTGGCCGGAGCGATGCGCAGATAGCTGATCACGCCAACCGCTTTGTCGGTCGCGCGATCAATGGTCGTAAAAAAAAGCGGATCGTTTCCAAGCGCCTCCGCTACCAGCCAGGCACGATAGGCGGCGAAATTTTCAAATGGTCCGCACGGCAGATAAGTCCAGATCCCGCCTCCGCCATCAAGTGAGTATGCGGCAAAAAGATCGGCGGCGTGCCGCTCGACATCGAGTGGCTCCAACCGGCAGCAGCGACCGGCCATCGGTTCTCGCGGCGGGGCGGGGGGCGGAGTCCAGCCGTTGAGGGGCAGGCCGATTGGTTGGCCCAAGTGATTGACCGCGTGAGCCATCGCCGGTGTCAGCTTTGGAGCAACTTCACGCACGACGCACGCAGTTTTTTCAACTGCGCCGCTGATTTCGCCTCGACGTAACAACGAATCAACGGCTCGGTACCGCTGGCGCGGAAGGCGACCCATTCGCGATTCGGCAGCAAAAACTTGAAGCCATCCGTTGTGATGAATTTTTCGACTTTGAACGCGCCGATTTTGTCGAGTCCGGCGGCAAGCCGCTTCAACAGCGCTTCCTTCTTGTCCGCCGGAATCGCGACGTTGATGCGGTCGGTGTGAAACTCGCCCGTCTGCTTTTCGAGATGCTTGAGAATTTGCCCCAGCGATTTGTTCTCCGTGGCGACGAGTTCCGCCATGAGAAGGCAGGCGAGGATGCCGTCTTTCTCCGGCACGTGGCCCTTGACGCTCAGGCCGCCGGATTCCTCGCCGCCGACGATGATCGGTTCGCTCTCCATTAACGCGCCGATGAATTTGAAGCCCACGGGCGTTTCATGCACGCGCACACCGAGCAATTCGGCAACGGCATCCACTTGATGGCTCGTCGGCACGGTGCGTACGACGGCGCCGGTCCAGCCGCGATTCTTTTTCAAATGATAGAGCGCGAGCGTGAGAATTTGATTCGGCGTGAGCCAGACGCCGCTTTTGTCCACGATGCCGAAACGATCCGCATCGCCGTCGAGGCCGAGGCCGAGACTCGCTTTGCCGCTACGAATGCAGTCGCGCACGGCGCTCATGCCCTCAGCGTTGGGTTCGGGATGATGCCCGCCGAAGAGCGGGTTGACCTCGTCATTGAACAAAGTCAGCTTCGCGCCCGCGTTGGCGAGCAGCGTGTCGAGGTAGCCGCGACCAGTGCCGTACATCAACTCGATGGCGATTTTCATCTTCGCCTTTCGGATGACGTCGAAGTTGATCAACTTGCGAAGTTGTTTGAAATAGTCGGGCTGCGGATCGAAGGAATTGCACTTGAAATTTCCGACGACCGCCGCCTTGAAACTCCAATTCTGCGCCGCGAGTTGCACGATGTTCGCTTCGATCTGTTTCGTGACTTCGGGCGGCGCGGCGGCTCCATTGCTGGTCGAAAATTTTAGCCCTTGATACTCGGCGGGATTGTGACTGGCCGTCATGTTGATGCCGCCGATGGCGCGTCGCGAACGAATCGCGTGCGCGATGACAGGCGTGGGCGCGTCGCGCCCGCACATCAGCGGCGTAAGACCGTTCGCCGTCAACACTTCGGCGGCGGCGAGCGTGAATTCGTGGCCGAGAAAGCGCGTGTCGTGGCCGAGGATGACGACGGGCTTGCGTCCGCGAATCGCGGACTTGGGATTTTTCAATTCTGTCTGGAGATACAGCGCGATGCCTTGCGAAGCGAGGCGGACGTTGTCGAACGTGAAGTCGCGGGCGATCAACCCGCGCCAGCCGGAGGTTCCAAATTTGATCATAAAGAAAATTCCACTGAAGACATGCTGCGGGTTCGGCCTTTAGTGCCGAAGCTCTGAGCGCTACTTCTTCCAGTCGAACGCGTTTTTCTTGAGCGCGTATAGGTAGCCGACGAACAAAATGCCGAGGAAAGAAAGCATCGCTCCCAAAATCAAGTTGGCGTTGGTCGCGAGCATCTCCCGATAGACCACCGCCCACGGATAGAGAAACACGACCTCGATGTCGAAGAGGATGAACAGCATCGCGACGAGATAAAACTTCACCGACATGCGCGTGCTGCCTTCGCCGATGGGCAACATGCCGCATTCGTAGGCGGTGTCCTTAGTCTTGGATCGCTTGCTGGCAGAGCCGACGAGCACCGAAACGAGCAGTGTCCCGCCGGCGAACCCGATGGCGACCAAGCCGAGCAAAAGCACCGGCACATATTGCGAAAGTTGCGTCGATTCCACGCTGGGACGGTAGAAAATTGGCGTCGTCATTGGCAAGACCAATTGCCGGCAATGCTGGATGATGAGGTGGGCTTCAAGTGGGCGTTTGTACGGGCAAGCGTGAAGCCGGCGAAATCGAGTTCGCAATTTCAGAATGTTTGCGTACCGTCGCTTCGTGTTGCAGCGAAAGTTTCAGGTCGCCATTCTCATGCTGCTGACTTGCGCGCGCTTACTCGTTGCGGATGACGTCTCGCTCGTCCGCGTGGGTGACGAATGGAAGTACGCGAAAGGCGTGGCCGAGGCATCCAATTCGCGCGCGCTTTGGAGGCAGCGCGGTTTTGATGATTCGCAATGGCTTTCCGGCCCAGCGGGCATCGGCTTCGGCGGGCCTGGCTACGGGACGCTATCGGCCGCCACCGGGCTGCCGGATGTGGGTTTCAATTATGCCTCGGTGTTCATGCGGCGGAAATTTCTCGTGACGGATCCAGCCGCGATCAAATGGCTCGTGTTGCGGATGGATTACGAGGACGGCTTCGTCGCCTATTTGAACGGAGTGGAGATCGCGCGCCGAAATCTACCCGGCGCAGTCGGCTCGGACGTGCCCTTCGACGCGCCAGTGAGGACGAATCATTTCGCGGGCGACGCCGAGGAAATCGATGTTAGCTATTTTGCCGGCCTGCTCGTGCCAGGCGAAAATGTGTTGGCGATTCAAGGGCACAACAATTTCAACTATCCTTTCGGCTTCGTCATCGTGCCGGAGTTGCTGGCAAATTTTCAACGCGGACCGTTCGTGCAAAATGCCAGCACGAATCAAATCCAGATCATCTGGAAGACTCCCGTCGCCGCGGACACGCAAGTGGAATTTGGTCTCACGCCGGATTTGAGGAACATTGTGGGCGACACCAATCTGGTCACCACTCACGTCGTAACGTTGCGGAACCTGGCGCCGGATTCCCTCTACTATTACCACGTCCGCAGCGGCGATGGCACCAACGCCGCAGTGTCCTCCGTCGCCTCCTTTCGCACGCTGAAAAATTCCGGCGGCGTGCGGTTCATGATGCTCGGTGACACCGGCTCTGGGCGGATTGAACAATTGCGCGTGGCGCGCGTTGTGGCAGACGCGCAGCCAGATCTCGTGTTGCACGCGGGCGATATCATTTATCCGAGTTTCACCAACGGCGTCATCGACACGCGCTGCCTGAGTATTTACGGCGCGCACATGCGGAGCACTCCGTATTACTTCGCGCTCGGCAATCATGATCTCTATTCGGGCGTCGAGTCGTATCTGAACACGTTTTATCTGCCGACAAACAACATTCCGGCCAGCGACCATTTCCTCGCGGGCACGAGTCCGAAGCACTACTACTCGTTTGACCACGGCGACGCGCATTTCGTCGTGCTGTTCGTGCCGTTCCAGAACCAATACCGGCTGACCGTCGGCGACGCGCAATATCAATGGCTGACGAACGACCTCGCGCGCACGGCCAAGCCATGGAAAATCGCGTTGTTCCATATCGCGATGAATTCCTCGTCGGCCCATCGTTTCGACGATTTGGATTTGAACGGCACTCGCGACAACCTCGACATTCGCGACACGCTGTTGCCCGTGTTCAGCCGGTACGGCGTGCAACTTGTGCTCAACGGCCACGAACATCTCTACGAACGATTTAATCCGACGAACGGCGTCCACGCCATCACGAGCGGCGGCGGGGGCGCTGGGCTTTACGGTTTCACGGCTCTGGATGCCGCCAGTTCAATGATCTGGTTTCGCTATGAATGCCTGCGAGTCGAAATCGAAGGCGACACTTTGCGGGCCGAGGCCATCGATCAATTTGGCGAAGTCTTTGACACGATGACCATCCAGCGCGCGGTGCCGCCGTCGCAAATTTACCGCGCGAGCTGGCACACGCCGGACATCAACACGAGGCCGGCCGATGATTTTCAGGGAAATACGTTTTATCAGCGATTCGATTTCGCGGGTTCACCCATTCCCACGTTCAGCGGAAAATTCTCCAACCTCGGTCGTGTGTTTGTGAACAATGACCGCACCAATCTTTACGTCGGGTTCGAGCAAACGATGATCTACGCGAACAATAATATCTTCCTCTTCATTGAATCGCCCCGCCTGTCTGGCGTTACGAATTTGCTCAACGTCGGCAATGGCATCGTCGATCCGGCAGGGCAGGGGGCCGATGGACTCGACTTCCTGGCCAACCTTTCGTTCACCAACTTCGCGCCCGCCATCGGCTGCCTCCTCGGCGACGAACTGGCCGACGGACAGTTTCGCAATTTCAGGCGGAGCAACCTCGCGGTGAACATCGGCCAGGGCGTGTTCAAACTCGACGCGGCGATTCCGGATGTGCCGGGCATTCTCCTCCAGCAACATCATTCCTCGCCGCAAATCACCAGCATCACCGGCGAGGAAAACGCCAACTTCATCGAACTCGCCATCCCGCTGCGCGAACTCGGCGGCGCGCGCCCCGGTGACAGCATCAAACTCGGCGCAGTCGTGGGCGGCGAGACTTTCAACACGAACCTCGATCAGCAAACACGCTTGCTCGACGATGGTTTTCTCGGCAATCGGATGATCGGCTCAGGAATCGGACCAGTCGTGCTGGAAGGTGTTTCGGTGCAACTTGCGGCTGATCCCGACGCCGATGACGACGGCCTGAACGTCGAACAAGAATTGGCTCTTGGCACCGATGTGAACAACGCCGATACGGACGGCGACGGTTTGCCCGACGGCTGGGAAGTCGCGCATGGATTGAATCCGCTCTCGGCTGCCGGTGATGATGGCGCGGGCGGCGATCCGGATCACGACGGCTTTTCCAACGCGATGGAATTCCTCGCGGGCACCAACCCGCGTGACCCGGCCTCCGTGCTGCGCGTGCAATTGCAAGTGCTCGGGCGCGGCGCCAATCGCATCACGTGGTCCGCCGTTGCCGGGCGCAGCTACCAGCTCGAAATCGCCGACTACCCGTTCACGAATTTTGTCGAATTGGTTTCGACGAATTTCCCGCGTCGCGCGAAAGGGGCGCTGGAATTTTTCGACGACACGACGTTCGCGGCCACCAATCAACTGCGCGGGCGTTGGTATCGCGTGCGGCTGGTGCGGTGAAAATGTGAAGCTGGAATACCCGAACTGGTGAATCGAGTTATTCCGGTTCGTTGTGATGGGAATTCGGAAAAGCAACGAGACCAGTTCTTGCCTGACGCGAAGAATTCTGTGAACGGATTCCCCGCGGCCAGGATTGTTTGCCTGCGCACGGCCCCGGGCGCAGACAGCAATAGCGCTGGCCAGATATGAAACGCGTGAGACAATTGAGCGCCGTGGGCGTGCCTTCGCTGATCAATTTTGCGCCCGCTTTCACAGTCAAGCCTTTCGTGCCGAAGCTGGTTTGATAAACTTGCTCTGCGAAACAGCTAAAACTGCGCTACGGCCCCAAGCGCACGCGATAAAAGCGCCGCGAGTAATTTGTCGCCTCGGTGTCGAGGAAAAGGAAACTATTTTCGTTTGGCACATTCGTTTGTAGCGGTAGCCAGTTCAATAAGTCCAGCGATGCTTCAATAAGGTTAGTCTTCAGGACAATGTCGCCCGCCACTTCAAACTGAAGTCCATTCGTTTGCGTCAAAGATGGCGATTGCAAAAGCAGTGGAGCAACATGAATTGTAATCGGATTAAAATCGTTGGTGTAGAAAGGGGCATACCGGCCGCCGGTGTCCACATGGACGCGGAAGGTATAATCGCCGGCCAGCAAATTACTCACCGTGAGGCGATACGGCGGCTCTGCCACCTCTCCGATGAGATTTGTTCCATTGAAGAAAGCCGCCGGCCATTCGCGGCCGTCGGTAGTTACGAGATTGGCTTCGATGGTAAAGGGTACGAGTGCTGGCAATATCGCGTGATTGGCAGGCGAGGTGATGATCAGCCGCGACGTGGTTGGAGGCTGTTGGGCGATCACATGCACCGGTGCGGAGGTAGCTCGAGCGCCGGCATTGTCGATGGCCACAGCCGTAAGCGTCAGAATGCCTTCAGGCCAAGCACTGAACAAATTAGTGTATGGCGGAAAACTCGCACTTCCGATGAAATTGGTATCGGAAAAGAATTGCACTTCCTGAATAGTTCCGACCAAGGCACTGGCGTCCGCCCTTAGAGCGACTCCGGTCAACCAACGTACCCGGACATTGTCGGGTGGAAATACAATGGTGACATTCGGCAGGCTGTTCGTAGATCCGTGGCTAATCAAAATAAACCAGTAGAAGCCGTGAATACAAAAGAGTGAACGTATATTTCTCATCGGCTAATATGGACTGATTGCGATGATCCATGTGCCCCACGGGGGGCCGGACGGTACCGCTACCTGATTTGCATATTCCTGAATTGTCCAGAATGTTACTCCATCGTTCGGGTCCAAGGTAGTGCTGCTGTAATCCCCTGGATTTGTTACGGTAAAGATTGCATTTTCACCAGCCTTGGGAGACTGCACCGTCCCCAAGGAGCCACCAGCCGTACGAGTTACGTACCAAACTCCCACGTTCTCTGCGGAGCTGGAGCCAGCAAAGCCCATCAGCATCTCGCCGCGCGCGTTGACCATCAGCGAAGGATAATAATACCAGCGAGTAGAATGAGAGACGGTGCTCGAAGCTCCAAAGGTGAGCGTCGTTCCACTGATTGAGAAATTCAGCCACTGGCAGCCGCTCCGGGCGGAACCACCAACACCGACCGTGTGAGAGGTCCAAAGAATACCGTTACGGATTACTGTAGCGGAGAGTCCAGCTTTTGGGTCTACTATTTTGAATATCGTAGATCCAGTGGCAGGCTGCGGTATGTCGCCTGTTGGAACGGCTTCGTAGGCAATGCCTGCATTGTTGATCGGCTGCCAAGCTCCGGGGGCTTGCGGCACGCCGTTGACGTCCCATGTCACTGTCGTGGAGTAAATACTCGAAGAGCCAACATCGTACGGAACGCGCACAAACCAAGCTGGGCCGGTGGCGGCAACGGCATCGAAATTGATCGCGGGTTGGACAAAAAAGACACCCACGGCTGTATCAAATTTCTTCACCTTGGGATCGGCGGAAAGTGTCGGGGAAGGGGCTGTAGCGTACAAGAGACTTTTCGGAATCGCGACAATGGCGGAGTAATCCGACGCTGGATTCAGAGGGCCAGTCGTGCGCCTCAAAGCAGCGACATACACACCGTTCGCGTCCATGCCCAACGTATCAAAATCTGTTAATTTGCCTGATGCCGTTGCGATATTGACCCAGAATTTGTTCCAATTGTCCTGAATCCAAGTACTACCTGCGTTTCCAAGTGGATCGTTGGTTTTGCTCACCGCGATCAAGAATTGGTTGTCCACGTCACCATTGTGTTCCAGAGCACAAGCTATCCAGTGGCCGCCATTCGACGGATCATAAAGGATGCGCGGATCAAAGCTGCCGTTTCGCGGGAAATTCGTGGTCCCGCTTGAGGAAGTCAGGGTCAAGGCAAAAAAGGCGTCCAGGGTGGCAAACTTAAGAAACCCACCTGCACGGTTGAAGACATAAATACCTCCATTGATTAGTTCGACAAAGTGCCCCGGGCCGATTGCTCCCATAACATCGGGGACAAGTTCTCCGTTGTCAGGTACGGGTGGGGCCAACACGCTTTGATGCGCGCCAGCAAAACTGGTCTGTAGCGTAAACGTGCCGTTGAGTTGAGTCTCGATTGAATTAGTTGTGACACCGAAGGGATTTGTGCCGGTGGCGAAGTCAAACTGATTATTCCCATTCCTATCCTCCCAATAGTCGGGCGCGCCGTCAGCGTCGGTGTCGATGGGTTGGCTTTGCGAGTTCGCGCCGACGTAGTGGAAGCCAATCGCGGTCCTTTGGATGGTCGCGTCGGTGCCTTCTTTGTAGTTTAGTGTTGTTCGGGGAGTGTAGTGATAAAGGCCCGCCGCGACAGGTGAACGACTGCCAGCCGTCGGAGCCAATAATTGACTCAACTTGCCGCCCGTCGTGTTCAAATACCACCCGCCTTCCACGCCGTACCAGTTGGCCGCCGGGCCGCTTTGATAATCCAGCGGTTGGGCAAGACCGGTGGTAATGTTGCCACTCGTCGGCCCGTTGAGGATGCTGTTGCCGGTCGTGGCCGAGTAGGCATTATGGTCGTGGGTGAAATACTGTGTGCCGACGCCCAGCGACAAACTGTCAAACAAATTATCCCGCACCGTCCACACCGAGGAGCTGTCGCCATACGTCAGATTCAGTAGGCCGCCGGAGAACGTGTTGTTGTAGAGGTTGACCGTGAGCGGCAGGAAACCCAGCCCGCTGATTTGCGTGAAACTCGTGCGCGAGCGCAGCACCAGGTTGTTGGTGAAGTTGTAGGCCGGCCCGAACGAGTTGTAGCTGTAGAACTGCGCGGTCACGCCGCGCAACTGGCAGTCGGCCAGCGCGAGCACGCCGCTGGCGGCGCTGGGCGTGTTGCTCAACAATTGGTGGCGGGTCTCGGTGTCGTTCATGAGCGAGATATCCGTGAAGCGCAGGCGCGTCTCCCAAGTGGCGCTGGTGGCCGCCTCGAGAATGCTCACGGCCGAAAGAGTGCTGCCGTTCCACGAACTGGTCGCCAATTCTTGCACCGTGTGGAAGCGCGTGAGCCGGTTGAGCGCCGTGGGCGTGCCTTCGCTGATCAATTTGCTGCCGCTCTGCATCGTGAGACCTTTGTTGCCATACGCGGCGATGGCCACGCCGTTGGTCAAAACCAGCGTGACGCCGCTGTTCAACGTAAGCCCGCCCCAAGCGTAGTCAATGGGATCGTAATGATAACCACGGTCAGGCATATTATCGTTGTCGCGCGGCACGTTCACGAGATCGGGCGACAGCGTGGCGTTGATCGAGTATGCGGTGGTGGGGGCGGTCGGCGGATACGTGGTGCGAGATTGGAGATCAGCCAGCAGTTGAGCATTGATCGAGGTGACGCCGGCGTTACGGTGCGGGCTGCCCACCGCGAGGTAGTGCGCGCCCGCGCCGATGGTTTGATAGACACCCGCGCTGGAGCCGGGTTGGTAGTTGCCCAAGCCGGTGTAAAAGCCATTTCCCTGAGCGGAGATGCCGGTGATGAGGCAATTGTTGAAGGTGAAAATAGAGCCATTGCTCGTGGGAGTGAAAAGATAAGAACCACCATCAAAGGTCACATTTTCGGCGATGATCGAACTGGAGGGGCTGGGATTACCGGCAACGCCACAGGCGGCATAGCTGGAACCAGAGACGAGCACGTTGCGCAAGGCAACGCTCGCATTGTAAATATCCAGCCCGACTTGGGAATAGGTAATCTGCGCATGACGCAGACTGTTCAGCGGGCTGGCCGGGGCATTGAAAGCGCCGTATGCTTGAACCGCGTAGGAGAAGCGCACATCATGCATATCCGTCGGGAGTGAAGGCGACCAGAAGGCGATGCCCCGATAAGCATACCAATAGATGGGCGAGCCGGTGCTGCCGGGCCAGGTTTGTGTGCCGACTGTGATGTTGGGCAGCTTTTCACCAACGCTGTCATCATCCTTGCATGTGAAAATTGCCGGGCGATAGGGCGTGGTCAGGCAATTAAGGGTGGCAGGATTGAACAGATGCACACCCATAGTGTAATCCGGCGTGGTAAATTGGTTGTAGCGGGCGCTTTTGATTACGGCGCCACCTTCAAGCGTAACCGCCGCGCTGAAATTGCAACCGGCGACCACGGCGTAAGTAACGTCGCCTTGAAAGGTGAACGGGGTCGATTGGCTGCCCAAGATCGTGTAATCAATCGCCACGCCGCGCGGGTGGGAAGCAATCTGGGTCGGTTGCACAATGCTCGTGGCTGGTTTGGTGATGGGAACTGGTGGCAGCGCCTCGGCAAACGCGCGCCGATGGAGATCGCGGCTCGCGGGGACGCTCACCCTCCCGGTTGACGGAACGGGAGGGCGAGGCTCCGGACGAGCCGTGATATTTTCTTCATCCACACGCGAATGCACAAGATTAGGGCGCGTGGGGACGCTTGCCCCACCGGTCTGGGCAGCCGCCAGACGCTGCGGTGCGCTCGTTGAATTCACGCGGGCTTGTTTCGTATCGGGCAAGGCCTTGAGCAGCGGCAGCACCGCCGGATATTCCACCTGTTCAAAAAGGAAGCTTCGCCCGTCAATCACCTGCCATTGCTTCCCCACGGGGATGAATTGGTTCGTCGTCATTACGCCCACGTTCTCGCCCGCCAGCTCAAAGGCGCGACCGGGCAACATCTGCATGGAGGAGAAGTCCAAAAACGCATCCGTAAAATCCGGCTCGGCCATCGTCTGGCGCAACTGGTCATCGGTCGTCGCGCGCAGAACCGTCGGCGTGATCTTCGGCACGGGCGCGGCATCGAACTCCGTGGCCACCTCCAATCTCGTCGTGGCACTCGCCAGGC
>JACPZS010000038.1 GCA_016195385.1 Verrucomicrobiota bacterium | reverse complement strand
AGCACAAAAACTCCAGCCAGAAACTGACTTTGGAATTCCAAGCGTCTTCGGCTTTCCCAATCAAGCCGGGCGAAAAGGCCGGTGGTTCACGGCGGTTCCGGAGCAACGGTGCCCGCCGGCAATTGCTGGCGAACGCGCGGCCGTGGCACCGCGCATCCACCGGCTTCGCAAGCACACAACAATAAACAACAAAACAAAGTATGAAACAGCCCTCAAATTCAATTCACAACCCTTGGCACGCTGGTGCGCGTCGAGGATCCGAACAACAACCAAACTTAAAATCCAAAAGCATCATGAAAACACCAGGTACACGCATCCTTTCTTTGCTCACCACTCTCGCGACTTTCCTGCTGACGCTCGCGATCGTTTCCTTGTCGAACCTTACTTCTGCCAGTGGCGGCAGCGGTTCGGGCGGCGGCGGCGGCACCCCGACCACCGTGGACACCATCAAGGTCACCAAGTGCTACTACGACGCTCCCACCGGCCAGATGCTGATCAAAGCCTCCAGTTCGGATACGACCGCGCGGCTGTTTGCCTACCGGCCCGATGGGTCCTACGCCGGTGAAGTGCAAAACGGCGGCGGCAACCGCTACGGTGGCACCCCGGTGGCCGGCAGCGCGACCAATCCCGGCTCCATGACCATCAAGAGCAGTTCGGGCGGCAACATCACGGTTCCGACCACGCCGTTCGGAATCTAACCAACCAATCAACCAACAACAAATAGAAAGAACAAAACCATGAAACAGCACCAAACAAACAATACGTCTCTCCTTACCTCCTACCTGGCTCTGCTGGTCGCCTTCACCGTCGGCCTGATGCCAGTCCTCTCGTTCGCGTCCGGCGGCGGCACGGGTGGCGGTGGTGGTGGCGGCACGGTCGTGTCGGCAATCACTTCCTTCAAGGTCACCGCCGGGTATCGGCCCGGGGGCGGCGCTTCGGGCGCGGTCTGGACCTCCTACTCCGTCCAAGTCCCCTCGGGCACGACCCCCATCGTGCATCTCACCGTCGCCGACGCGGTCACGGGACAGTATTATTACAATGGGATGGTGTTGTATTACTCCTCAGCCACCATTGATGCCGACTATGTGCCGTTCAGCACCACCTGCGTCGTGAAACTGGATTTGTTGAACAACAGCGGCGCGGTGCTGGATTCGCGTTCCGCAACTGTCACAACGCCGGCCCCCAAGACTCAACCTTGATGCGACAGAAAATCGCGAGCAAACCAAACCAACAAATAGGAACAAAACTATGAAACTTAACCAAACAAACGGTACGTCCCTTCTCACCACTTGGCTGGCTCTGCTGGTCGCCTTCACTGTGGGCCTGATGCCGGGTCTGTCCCTCGCCTCTGGCGGCAGCGGTTCGGGCGGCGGTGGCGGCACCAGCGTGGACACCATCAAAGTCAGCAAGTGTTACTGCAACAGCGCTGGTCAGATGCTCATCAAGGCAGCCAGTTCAGACGCGACCGCGCGTCTTTTTGCCTACCGTCCGGACGGGACACTCATCGGTGAAGTGCAAAATGGCGGGGGCAGCCGCTACGGAGGCACCGTGATGCCCTGGCAGCCATACGATCCCATCTACGTGACGATCAGGAGCAGTTCGGGCGGCAGCATCACCGTGCCGACCACGCCGTTCCAAATCTGACCATTCGACCAACCACTTAACCAACCAAAGAACAAGATTATGAAACAGAACAAAACAAACGGTACGTCTCTTCTCATCTCCTGCCTGGCTCTGCTGGTCGCAGCCAATGTCGGCGTTATGCCGGTCATGTCGTTCGCCTCCGGCGGGAGCGGTTCAGGCGGCGGAGGAGGAACCACGACTGCTATCAGCACATACATTAACGATTTCAAAGTAACGAGTGGCTATACTCCATCGTCAAACTCCTCGCTTGGGGCAGTTTGGGTCCAGTGGAAGCTGAATAGTGTTGCGAGCCCATCTGGGAAAGGAATTAGCATTCTTGTCCAACTGACTGAAAAGGCAACCGGCGTGCTACTTTATTCTGTCCCGGGAATGTATGCTCAGCAAACGATTGACTTCGATAACATGAAAACCGGCACAGCATACCATGTGGACTTCATAATCTCTGATTTCGGTACCGGACTGGTTCTTGAAAGCAGGTCAGCAGATGTAACAACGCCTTCACATAATGCGACGGGTATTTGACAGTGAAGAGTCTTTCCGAAAAGTCATGCCTGATGGCGGAATAACTTGGACGCAACCAATCTCATGAAAAACTCACTCACAAGAATCATCTCCGCCAGCTGCACGGCGTTGTTGCAGACGCACGCCTTCGGTCAGTAGTATCACGCCAACGACCTTACGCCAGCGGGCAGCGCCTCCGGCTAACTCAGCGGTGCGTCCAGCGGCAAACAAGTCGGCACCGCTACCGTCCCTGTCTCCGGCTATTGACATGCCGTATTGCTGAGTGGCCACTCATCCAATTGAGCCGTGCCGCGAGTCGGCTCAACTTAATAATTCTCCGGCGTAGTCCTTCGCGCTTCACCTGCCGCGCACTCGTCGTTCTCACGACGAGTGCGCGGCAGGAAGCATTTCAAATTTTAAAGAAGAGGCGCTGTCCTAAACGATGTGCGTCGATTCAGTTTCACACCCGCCAAACGTTGCGCGCTTTACTTCGCGCAATTTTTTCGCGCAACATCCGGCCGGTTCAAAAAATCGAAATGCCCATCGCCATCGCCATCGCCGCGCATCCCGACGACATCGAATTCCGCATGGCGGGGACGTTGTTGCTGCTGAAGCAAGCCGGGTGGGAAACGCACTACCTCAATCTCTCCAGCGGCAACTGCGGCAGCGTCAAATTAAATTCCACTGAAACCGCTCGCCGGCGTCGCGCCGAAGCGCAGCACGCCGCGAAAATCCTCCGCGCGCACTGGCACCCGCCGTTCTGCCGCGATTTGGAAATATTTTACGACTTGAAACATCTGCGCCGGCTCGCGGCCATCGTCCGCGAAGTCAAACCTGCCGTCGTGCTCACGCATCCGCCCGAAGATTACATGGAAGACCACACCAACACGGGCCGGCTCGCGGTCACGGCGGTTTTCGCACATGGGATGCCAAACTTCCATTCCATTCCGCCCCGCGCGGCCAACGACGTTGCCATCACGATTTATCACGCGACGCCGCACGGCCTTTGCGATTCGCTGCGCCGCGCGGTGACGCCCGGCCTGTTCGTGAATACGACTTCGGTTCACGCCACGAAACTCGCCGCGCTCGCCGCACACACGAGTCAGCAAAACTGGCTGGACGTGAGTCAGGGCATGAACTCCTATCTGCAAGCGATGGAGGACGAATCGCTTGCCGTGGGAAAATTGTCGCGTCGCTTCGTACACGCCGAAGGTTGGTGGCGGCATTCGCACATGGGCTTTTGCGGAGCAGAAGCGGATCCGTTGCGCACGGCGTTGAAGAAAAATTGTTTCATCAATCAGGCTTTCGCGCGCTCGACCACTGGCTGGTCCGATTGATGAATGATTCCACGTGCTTGAAACTCCGCCGGGAAGGGGAAACACTCTCCGAGCAGTTCGATGAAATTTTTGCTACGCTTTTTGTGTTTCGTCGCGGCCAGCCAGTTCGCGCTGGCAGCCCGGGCGGAATTGCGCGCCGGTGCCGCGACCGTCAACGTCACGCCCGCGCTGGGCATCGAGATCAACGGGCACGTCCATGATGAGTTGCGCGCCCGCGCGCTTGTGCTCGACGACGGCGCTACGCGGCTCGCGTTCGTCGTCGTGGACAACTGCCTCATCGACCGCGCGGTGTTCGACGCTGCGAAGGCGCTCGTCTTCCAGCACGCACGCATCCCGTCGAACCACGTCGCGATGTCCAGCACGCACGCGCACAGCGCCGGCTCGGTGACGGGCGCGCATTTGAGTGAACCGGACGCCGAATATCGCGCGTGGCTGCCGCGGCGGCTGGCGGACTCAGTCAGACTGGCGGTGAACAATTTGACACCCGCGCGCATTGCGTGGGGCCGCGGCTCGGTGCCGCAACACGTTTTCTGCCGGCGCGTCACGGTCAAACCCGGTGTGACTTACACAAATTTGCTCGGCCTCACGGGCGATCGCGTGAAGATGAATTGGAGTTCGCCCGAGCCGGCGGTCGATGGTGACTTCGCCGGACCGACCGATCCTGAAGTTTCGTTCTTCAGCGTCCAGCACGCGGATGGACGCCCACTCGCGCTCTTTGCGAATTACTCGTTGCACTACGTTGGCGGCGTTGGCCCCGGCCATCTCAGCGCGGATTATTACGGCGTGTTCTGTCAACGCATCAGCGAATTGCTCGGCACGGAAAAGCAGGATCCACCGTTCGTCGCGATCATGAGCAACGGCACCAGCGGGGACATCAACAACAACGATTTTCACGCGAAGCTGCCGGCGCGAAAGCCGTACGAGCAAATCAACCGCGTGGCCGAAGACGTGGCGCAGGAAGTTTTCCGCGTCGCCAAAAATCTGGAGTATCGCGGCGAGGTTCCGCTGAAAGTCGCCAGCACCGAATTGAAAGTGGACTATCGCAAACCATCACCGGACGAAGTTGCGCGTGCGCGTGACTTGATGAAAGACCGCGACCGTTCGCAGCTTCACACCTGGCCGGAAATTTATGCGCGCGAGCAAATCATCCTCGTCGAATACCCGGAAGCTGCCTCGCTGCCACTGCAGGTGTTTCGCATCGGCGAACTGGCCATCGCGCAATGGCCCGGGGAAATTTTTGCGGTGAGTGGACTCGATTTGAAAAAGCGCAGCCCGGTTCAGCCGCTGTTCAACATCGGTTTGTGCAACGGCTGGTACGGCTACATTCCGCCGCCGGAACAGCATGCGCTCGGCTCGTACGAGACGTGGCGCGGCCGCACGAGTCCGCTCGAGACGAATGCGATTCCCAAAATGACGCAGGCGTCCCTTGAACTGTTGGAGAAATTGAAATGAAGTTCCAAATCCCAAATCCCGAATCCCAAATCTTGAGAGCCAAACCGCCCGGCCGAGTTGGCAGCGTGTTACGACGGCATGATTTTTGGCATTTGACCATCCGCCTCTCTTTGGTGTTTGGCGTTTGTGGTTTGGAATTTTCAGCGAGTGCCGCCGATGGCCCGCTGTCACCGGCGGACGCATTGAAAAGTTTCGATACGGAACCCGGCCTGCGCGTCGAACTCGTCGCCGCCGAGCCGCTCACCATCGCTCCGTGCGCGCTCGCGTGGGATGAACGCGGCCGCCTGTTTGTCGCGGAGAATCGCGGGTATCCGCTCGGCGGCCCCAACGGCGCGGCGGTCGGCGTTGTCGCGCTGCTTGAAGATACGGACGGCGACGGACGCATGGACAAGCGCACGGAGTTCGCGACTGGACTGACATTTCCCAATGGCTTGATGTCCTGGCGCGGGGGTTTGATTGTCACGTGCGCGCCTGATGTTTTCTATTTCAAGGACACCAACGGCGATGGCAAGGCCGACGTGAAGGAGGTGTTGCTCACGGGGTTCGCGACGAACGGCAGCACGCAACTCCGCGTGAACGCGCCGCTGCTCAGCCCCGACGGCTGGGTGTATCTGGCCAGTGGCTTGAGCGGCGGAAAAATCACTTCGCCGAAACGTCCGCAGCAGGCCGCGCTCGACATGAAAGGCGATTTGCGTTTCCGGCCCGACACCGGCGAGTTTGAGGGCGCGGATGGGAAAACGCAGTTTGGCCAGAGCTTCGATGACTTCGGCCGGCGCTTCGGCGTGTTTAACCGCGTGCAAGTGCAGCATTTTGTGGTGCCGTCGGGAATTATTGCGCGCAATACGAACGTGGCTTCGCCGGGGATTCTGCAAAATTGTCCCGATTTGGTCGTGAACAAATTGATGCGCAATGAAGGCGGGGCGGCCCGCATCTTTCCGATCAGCGCGAACATCACGACGGCCGATTCGCACGCCGGCTACTTCACGGCGGCGTGCGCGGTGCATATCTATCGCGGCGACGCGCTGCCGGGCGAGTATTATGGAAACGCTTTCTCCTGCGACCCAACGGGCAACCTCGTCCATCACGACCGGCTTGAAATGACCGGGCCGACTTTTGCCGCGAAGCGCGTGCGCGACGGCGTGGAATTTCTGCGCAGCCCGGACGGCTGGTTCCGGCCGGTCTTCCTGGCCACCGGGCCGGACGGCGCGCTTTACGTCGCCGACATGTACCGCAAGACCATCGAGCATCCGGAGTATTTGCCGGAGGAAGTCCGCAAGCATACGGATTTTGATGGCGGCAAGACGATGGGCCGGATTTGGAAAGTCCGCGGCGCGAACTCCGCGGCGCGCAATTTGAAATTCGCCGATGATTCCACGACCGGCCTTCTGCGCGAACTTGGCGCGACCAATGGCTGGCAGCGCGACACCGCGTTTCGGCTTTTGGTGGAACGCCGGCCGAGAGATGCCGTGCCAGCGTTGATCGAAGTATTCACTAATCTGCCGTCACTCGATGATCGATTCGCTTATCTGCCGCGCGCCACAAACGATCCGGCGATGCCCGGTCCGCAAGTGATGCGCGCGCTCGCGCTTTCCACGCTCGCAATTGTTTCCGGATGGAACGACCAGACATTCACCAACGACATTTCAGGGAAACTGACCACTTCCCTAGATCCCGCCTTGGCCAGCGAGTTGGGCACACTGTTCATCCGCGCGACGCTCGATCGCTCACCCGGCGTGCGCGAAGTCGCCTGGCGTGTGCTCGGCATCCTGCCGAGCGAAGGCCCGGAGATCGGCGGCGAGTGGCTGCGCCTTTGGGCGGTCGATCCCAACCCGCGGGCGCGATTGCAATGCGCGTTGACGCTGGGCGGTTGGAACTGGAGCGAGACGCTTCAGCCGCTGGCACGCGTGGCCCTTCGCGACGGCGACAATCGCTGGACGCGCGCGGCGGTGCTATGCGGCCTGGTGGGAACGGAGCATTCCACGGGTGGTTTTTTGGATTATCTCATCGAAGATCCTGGGAACCCGCCCGTGGCGGCGATGACCGCGGAATTGGGGCGATTGATGGGCACGGTTGAAGATGCCGAAACTCTGCGCGAACTGGGCAGCCGGCGGCGCTTGTGGCCCAACGGAGCGGGTGTCCAATGGAAGCTCGCGTTCTGGGCCGGCGCCGCCGAGTCCGTCCGCGCCCGCCGCGATTTTTCTCCCGCGACACCGTTGAGCGACGTCCTCGGCTTGCGGGCGGAGCACATAAAAAGTCTGCACGCGCTGGCGCTCGAAACGTTGCTGGACCGCACCAGTCCGCTCGACCACCGGCAATACGCGCTGGCGTACCTGCGGCAATACGGGAACGGCGAGGAGCGCGCGAAGTTGTTCGCTTTGATCGAGGCGCGCGAACCGATCGAATTGCAAACGCTCGTGGCGCGAGCGCTCGTCCAGCCCGGCCCGCTGAATAGCGCCAAAGAAATGCTCGCCGAGCCGTTCTGGAAAAAACTTTCGCCCGTGTTGCGCGTCACCGTGCTCACGACGCTGCTCAACCAGCCCGCCAATTGGCCGGCGCTGCTTGACGCCATCGAAGCAGGTGCCGTCACGGGGAGTGCGTTGAATGCGAACCAGCGCGGGCAATTGAAGCAGGCGAAGGACGAAGCCGTGCGCCAGCGCGCCGAGAAACTTTTTGGCACCACCGCGACGGGAAATCGCCAGCAAGCTTTGGAAGACGCCAAGGACTGCCTGTCCCTCAAGCCCGTGGCGGCCAACGGCCGCGAAGTCTTCAAAAAACTTTGCGCCGCGTGTCACCGGCTGGAGCGCGAAGGCATCGCCGTTGGCCCCGATCTGTTTGACATTAGCAATCAATCCAAGGAAGCAATGCTATTGCACATCGTCATCCCGGAATACGAGATCGCGCCCAACTTTGCGAACTACACTTGTGTCGCGAAGGATGGCCGAACCATCAACGGCATCATGGTGGAGGATTCGAGCAGTGGCGTCACGTTGCGCCAGACCGGCGGCTTGGAGGAGAAAATCAGCCGTGCCAATATCGCGTCGCTCGCCGCCAGTTCGCTCTCGTTGATGCCGCAGGAAATGGAGAAGAGCATGACCAGGCAAGAGTTGGCGGACCTGCTCGGCTATCTGCGGGGGGAAAACTAGGCCGTTTCAGTTTTGTGCGGCCCAAAGAATCCTTGACCCGCAACGTTCCCGCGCGTGAAATGAATTTGAACCCGATGACGAAAGTCTCTTTGAACATGTCCCGTCTCATGCCGAAACTTTGCACGATTATGAAAAAGATGATTTTGAAGAATCTGTCCCGAATCGCCGCGGCCTTCGCCGTGTGCGCGCTGGCCTTGAACGCCGCCGCCGCGCCGAAGCGCGTGCTCGTCGTTACCGTGACCTACGGCTTCCCGCACAGTTCCTGTTCCACCGCCGAGCGCATCCTGACGGAGCTGGGCCAGAGCAGTGGCCTCTTTACGGTGGACGTCATTCGCAGCGGCCCGCGCCCGAAGGAAAAGGCCGACGAAGCAAAATGGGAAGAAAAGGCCACGCGCGAACTTGGCGCCGCGATGAGCGCCGAAGGCTTGAAGAAATACGACGCGGTGATTTTCGCGAACACGACCGGCGATTTGCCGCTGCCGGACAAGGAGGCTTTTCTGAAGTGGATCGCGTCGGGCAAAGGCTTCGTCGGCATGCACTCGGCCACGGACACCTACAGCCATCATCAACCGCTGGATTCCTACAACCGCATGATCGGTGGCGAATTCAAGACTCACGGCGCGCAAGCGGAAGTCGATGCAGTCAACATGGATTCGCATCACCCGGCAGTGGCGCATCTGCCGGCCAGCTTCCATGTGAAGGACGAAATTTACATTTTGAATGGATTTGTCCGCAGTGAAGTTCACGGACTTCTGACGCTCGACAAGCATCCGAACACAAGAATGCCCGGCGATTATCCCATCGCGTGGTGCAAGAGCGTCGGCAAAGGCCGAGTCTTCTATACCTCGCTCGGCCACCGCGAAGATGTGTGGGATCCGAACTGGAAGGACGCGAAGGGCAACCGTGACAACTCACCCGAAGTCGCCCTTGCCTATCAAAAGCACATCCTCGGCGGCATCAAATGGGCGCTCGGCCTTGCCTCCGGCGATGCCAAACCGCAAAGCACGGCGGCGCATCTGAGCGCCGAGGAAACCAAAGCTGGTTTTCGTCCTCTGTTTAACGGGGTGGATCTCACTGGCTGGAAATTGCGTCGCCTAGACGGTCCGAAAAGCTGGAGCGCGCAAAACGGAATGCTCGTCAACGAATTGCCGGAAGGCGGCCACGGCACTGACTTGGTGACGGAGGAAAAATTCTGGAACTTCACTGTGCGCTACGAATACATGGTGCCCAAAAAGAGCAACAGCGGCTTCTATCTGCGCGGCCGGCACGAGATTCAAATCTACGATGACTACGATTCGCAGAAAGCCGAGCTGGGCGGCAACGGCGCGATCTACAACGTGAAACCGGTTTCTCAATTCGTGTCGCGCAAACCCGGCGAATGGCAGCAGGCCGAGGCCACGATCATCGGCAACAAAGTCACCCTCACGCTCAACGGCGTAAAAGTGCATGACAATGCTGAGGTGAACAAAGCGACCGGCAGCGAACTGGACGCGAATCTGAACGATCCGGGTTCCATTTTCCTCCAAGGTGATCACGGCGCGGTGGCGTTCCGCAATGTGCGGATCAAAGTGTTGAAGTAGAAGAAGCTGCTGAGCGAAGAAAGGCGAATCCAAGCTTCGCCTCAACTTAAACTCACTCGTGGATAGTTCGCGCGATGAAAACTCAAGTCGAGTTCAAGTCATTCAAGTTTCCACCTTACGAGAGTGAAGAGGACCAGATCAATCCGGGGCTCTGGGGTAAGCGGCTTGCGGAGTATCTAGTTCAGAAACTCGCCGAGAAAGGCATCGAAACGGAGGCGATTATTGCAGAGGATTGGGGATGGTATGTGCCGGTGCGCAACGAGGGATTCCGGCTTGCCCTTTGTTGCGGACACCAGAACGGAGACGCCGACGAATTTTTGTGCTTCACTGACCCGAACACTCCAATCGTGAAAAAGTTTTTCAGGAAGATTGATGCGACTCCACAACTCACACACCTCACTGCGGCGCTCCAGCAGATTCTTGCTTCCGATCCAGACATCAGAGACGTGGTATGGACGGAACCACGATGACATCCGCCAACACAATGCTTTGGTGAACTGACGCTAGCCATTGCATTTTTGAGTCAAAAGTTTTACGATTTCACTCACTTCGGCTGCCAGCGTCGGTCGGTGAATTTCGCCGATCACTATACGCGGCAGCGTCTGGTTCAACGTTCGCCTGCTGTTGCCAGGCCGCGCGTTGGCGATCCAACGCATCCAGTTTCCTGACCGTTTGCCGGGCGAGCAGTCTGACGCTTTCGCTCGTCTGGCCACGGCGATCGAGTGCGAAGCCGGATTTTCCCCGCGCTTGCAAAAAACCATCGAGCGTTTCGCGATACGCGTCAAGGAGCGGCGCCAGTTCGGCAAACAGCCGCGGGCGCAGCGCATCGAGCTGGGTGATTGTGCGGGTGAGAAAAGTTTTCTGCGTCACGAAATCCATCGTGGCGATGACCTGCTGGGGTGTCATCGCCGCGCGCGCGGGCAGATCGTTCGTGGTTCGAAGTTGGGCGGAGAATTGCAGCGCCTGGTTCAACTTCTCGAGGCTCGCCGCGCGCGGCCACGCCTGCCAGTGATCGCGCCCCGTGAAGTTCACGAGCATCAACGCCCACCATTTTTCCACGTCGCGCATGGACCCGAACTGGCTCGCGAAAGCTTTCAGAAACGCCGTCTGCCAGTTCAAGCACTGCGGCAACACGGCGAGCATCGTCCGCGCGCGCGCGCGCCCCTCGCGCGGTGCCAACAGGCGCTGGACGAACAACTGCGCGCAACTTTGGTATGTTTGCCAACCCGCGCTCTCAAACTGCGCCGGACCGGGAAAGCTCAATTCCGCAAAGGAAAGCGGCGCGTTCGCGCTCAATTGGCGATGCGCCGAAAAAAGCGCGCCGCGTTTGATGCCCTGATGCACCGTGCCGTTCTGGCGAAATACCGCAACGGCGTTGCCATCGACGTTCGGCACACGCTGCGCGCCGCCCAACTCCGGCTGCAGCACCCATTCCATCTCGGCAGTGGCGAGCAATTGCTGCGTCAATCCTTCCGTGAACCACAAGGGCACTTCGCAGGAACGATCCGCGGAGCGGCGGTTCGCCAGTTCGAGCACGAGCGCTTGCACAATGGCGCGCACTACTTTTTCCTCATCGATCTGCTGCGGCACCGAGATTTGGTAACCCCAGCCGTCGCCGAAATGTTTGGCGGCGATGTCGATTTGCTTGCTGCCCGGCCACAGCGGCTGGATGACCACCAGAATTTTGTGACCGGTCGAATCCGGCACACCGAGTTCGGTCAGGAGCTGATGGCGAATCCGCTCGCACGAAACAGCCATCAACTCGGGCACGAGGTAGCGGAGCGTCGGCTGCGCGGCCGACGTGTTACGCGCGGGCGGCACGCCAACGATGGGCGCGCGCGCGATGACGAATTGCCCCGAGCGACTATGCGCGATGACGCCGGGCGTCGATTGCGCGCGGCGAACAGTGGACAGGAAAAAATTCTCGTCGATATCGTCGGCGAAAGCCGACAAAGCGTTGGAGAAAACGAGCAAGGCGAAAACACTGGCGTTACAGCGCATGATTTCGAATTTGTTCCGCATACCTCTCCAAGAAATCTATTTGTCGCGATGTTTCGACGGCAACCTTTTCTACCGACCGAATTCGGCAAATCGCAGCCTTGGCACTTTCTCCCGTCGCAATGAAATAAGTGGCAAGCAGCGTCCCAGTCCTGCCCAGTCCTGCCTCACAATGAACAGCAACTGCTCGCTTTACTTTGCGTTGCTGCATCACAAAGCGGACGAATTCTCCAACCTGCTCTATCGTCGGTGCGCAACCATCGGGTACGGGCAGGCAAAGAAACGCAAAACCAGCTGCTTCATAAACCGGTTTGTCACTGGGAATGTTCAGAAGCGAAACGATTGCACGCACGCCTGCGGCATAAAGAACTGACAAATCGTCGTCGTACGCCATCAACTCGCCGCCATGACGCATACGCCGATCTGGATGGATGAATGGCATTGGCATTCCGGCTAACTCGTCCGGGATCACCCACCACAAGAGGTTGTTTGTTCGTGCGCCACTCATTGATGGGGGCCGCAAAATGACCTAACTCGCCGTCTTCCCACTCGAACTCGCCGGGGTGCTCGGTTTCGCGTCACTCTTGGGCGTGGCGGGTTTGCTCTCGCTTGCGCTCGCGGTCGAAGTGGGAGCGTCTTTTTTCGCGCCTGCCTTGTAGTTTTCGCTGCGGTAATCGGTGATGTAGAAACCGCTGCCTTTGAAAATGAGTCCCACGCCGCCGCCGATGCCGCGTTTGACTTTTCCTTTGCCCCATTTTTTGAGACAGCAAAGTTCCTTCGGGCACACGCGCAACGGCGCGTCCGCAATCGGCTGAGATTTTTCAAACGTGCCCTGGCACTTTTCACAGATGTATTCGTAAGTCGGCATAGGCTGGTGGTAATAAACAGGCAAGCTTCAACGCGTCAAGCGCGGGCTGGATCAATCCAAAGTCAACTAAAGCTTCGAAGCAACTTCACGAATTCCTGCAAGCTGCCTGGGCGGCCCACTACTTGAACCCGAATTCCGAAATTGAATTGCCACAAAGAACACAAAAAGCGCACAGAGCACAACTGGTAATGAATTCGGCGGGGAATAATCTGACCGCCATGTTCTAAGCAGAATCAGCCCCGCTTTCTTTGTGCTCTCTGCGTTCTTTTGCGGTTAACTCCGGTTTTCGAGTTGAATCAACTTTGACCGAGTTTCTTGGATTTATCCGCAGCCGCCCGCACGGCGTTCATCAACGCCGCGCGCAGTTTGCCTTTCTCCAATTCATGGACGCCTTCAATCGTAGTGCCGCCCGGACTCGTCACCATGTCCTTGAGCGCGCCGGGATGTTGGCCGGTTTCCAGAACCATCTTGGCGCTGCCCAGCAAAGTCTGGGCGGCCAAGCGAGTCGCGACGTCGCGTGGGAGTCCGGCCGCTACTCCGCCATCGCTCAATGCTTCGATCATGAGAAATGCGTACGCCGGCCCGCTCCCGCTCAGTCCGGTGACGGCGTCTAGCAGCGATTCTTTGACTTGGAACGCCAGGCCGACGGCGGAGAAAAATTTTTCGGTCAGCTCTGCGTCCGCGCGAGTCGCCGCCTGACCGAGCGCAAACGCGCTGGCGGAAGCACCCACGAGCGCCGGGGTGTTGGGCATGACGCGAATGAGGCGCGTGCCGGGAGGCACGGCGGCTTCGAGCCGCGCCAGCGTCACGCCCGCCGCGATGGAAATCAGCAGATGATGTTTCTGAAGTTGCGGGCTGATCTGCTTGAGGACTTCCGTGATTTGATCGGGCTTGACGGCGAGAACGAGCACCGTCGCCGAGCGGGCGACCTCCAAGTTGTCCACCGTGATCTTGCCGCCGACTTCACGCGCGAAAGTGGCGCGCGCCGGTTCCAGCGCGTCGCTGGCGATGAGTTGCCTGGCGGAGATCAATTTGGCGTGGATGAACCCCTTGGCCAAAGCAGACGCCATTTTGCCCGCGCCAATAAAGCCGATTGTCAACTTGGAAGCCATGCGCGGTTTCTAGCAGTTCAGCCAGCGAAGCGAAAGCGGCAATTTCACTCTCGTGAAGACGGATCGCCCGCCCGACCACAATTCACTCCTTGTCATCGATCAATCCACGCCGGGCGCCGCCCAGCAATTGTTCGATAAAGTTGGTGGAGTAAACGCCGCGGCGGAAGTTGGGATCCTGGAGGATGGCCTGCTCGAAGGGGATCGTGGTCTTGATGCCGGTGATCATGTATTCGCCCAGAGCGCGGCTCATTTTGTCGATTGCCTCCCGGCGGCTTTTTCCAAAAGTGATCAGCTTGCCAATCATCGAATCGTAGTGTGACGGGATCGTGTAGCCGGCATACGCATGGCTATCGACGCGCACGCCCCGGCCGCCGGGCGCATAATACATTTCGATGCGCCCCGGGCTGGGCCGGAAGTCGTCGAATGGATCCTCGGCGTTGATGCGGCATTCGATGGCGTGGCCGCGAAAAGTGATGTCGCTTTGCGAAAGCCGGAGCGGTTCGCCCAGCGCGATCATGATCTGCTGCTGGACCAGATCGATTCCGGTGACTTCCTCCGTGATGGGATGCTCGACCTGGATGCGTTTGTTGACTTCGAGGAAATAGAAATTGCCACTTTCGTCCGCAATGAATTCAACGGTTCCGGCGTTAGTGTAATGGGCGAGTTCGGCGATGCGGATGGCCGCTTTGCCCATTTTTTTGCGGAGATCCTTGTGCTTGTTCTCGATCAACGGCGACGGCGTTTCTTCAACCACTTTCTGGTTTCGCCGCTGGATGGAACAGTCGCGTTCGCCGAGGTGAATGATATTTCCCCGACTGTCGCCCAGGATTTGGAACTCGATGTGGTGTGGGTTTTCGATGAATTTCCGGATAACCAATCCGCTTGGCGGTGGCGAGCGCTTCCTGCTCATTCTCGACCAACCCATCCGATCCCGGCGGAATCGGGACGCCCGCTTTTTTGGCCAAGGCCCGGCTCGTGGCCTTGTTTTCCAAGGCGTTCATGGCGCGCGAGCTGGGGCCGATGAAGCGGATGTTGCAGCTTTCGCAGACATCCGCGAAATGGGCATTCTCGGAAAGGAAACCGTAACCGGGATGGATGGCATCGACGTCCGCGATTTCCGCCGCGCTGATAATCCGGTCGATGCGCAAATAACTGTCGCTCGCCGCGGCTTTGCCGATGCAGATGGCTTCATCCGCCATTTGGGCGTGCATGGAATTGGTGTCCGCCTCGGAATAGACCGCCACCGTCCGGATGTTCAATTCTTTACAAGCTCGAATGATCCGGACGGCGATCTCGCCTCGGTTCGCGATCAGGACTTTCTCGAACATGCGATAAAGATGAAGCCGAGCTTGCGACGATTAGCAGGAAAAGGAGCCGGCACGAGTCAGAGCGGTCGAACTTTGAACAGCGGTTGACCAAATTCAACCGGTTTGGCGTTTTCGATCAGCACTTGAGTGATGATGCCGCGCGCTTCCGCTTTGATTTCGTTCATGACTTTCATCGCCTCAATGATGCAAACAACCGTCTCAGGGTTTACCTCCATCCCTACTTCCACGTAGTTGGCGGCTTCCGGGGATGGCGCGCGATAAACCGTGCCGATCATCGGCGAGCGAATCTCGGCATCGGTGGCTGTCGAGGGCAGTGGCAAGGCGGACGCAGCGGCCAAGCTTCCGGACGCTGGAATCGTCACACCAAGCGTCGGATTCAGGTCGTCTGCGCTATTTGGCAATGCTGCCAGCGAAGATCCGCCGCGCTTGAGCTTGATTTTGAATTCCTGGCGTTCGAGTTCAAACTCCGAAATCGCGTTCTTCTTCATCAGGTCGATAATCGCTTTGATGTCCTTTAAGTCCATTTCAGCCTCCTGCCTGAGTTGTTAGTCGCAAAGTTGAGTTGAGTTCGTATCATGTAACAAACAAAAGAGCAGAGGCCGACATTAGACTCTGCTCCAAACGACTGCTGCAAGATGGAGGCGACGCTATCGCGCGCAGTTTGGAGCGTCAAGTAGAGACTTCGACCGGCTGTGATCCTTGAAACACAGTTGTTTTACAGAAACGAGCAAAACGTCGTCACGTTAAGCTTATCGCTGCTTCAAATGCGAGCGAATATGACATCGATCCGAACCCCGCGATCACTCCTCGACACACCGGCGCGATGAGCGATCGGTGCCTGAATTCCTCCCGCGCGGCGGTGTTGGACAAATGGATCTCTATGGTGGGCGTGCCTGCCGCTGAAATCGCGTCACGCAACGCAACGCTGGTGTGTGTGTAGGCGGCGGCGTTGAGAACCAAGGCGTCAAAGTTACCGGCCGACTCCTGTATCCATGTCACCAGCTCACCTTCAAGATTGGACTGCCAGAAATCAACTTCGACTCCCCGGCTCTTAGCCAGACGGCGAATCGTCGCCTCGATTTCACTCAACGTGGTGCGACCGTAAATTTCCGGCTCGCGCTGGCCGAGCATGTTCAAGTTTGGCCCGTTCAGAAAGAGTATCTTCATCGGACGGCCACGCTAGCGGGCGACTCGCTTGTTGTCGAACGGAATTGAAACTGTAAAAGGCTGCCCGCGAAGGTAAACGCCAGCCAAGCCAGTGCTGGTACGAAAAGACTGAATTCGCTCACGCCTTGGACAAACCAGCCCAGCAAACCAACGAAAACAGCGAATTCAATCGGATCGGCAGTCCGCCACAGATGCCTGCCTAACCGGCCGAGGAGCAAAATAATCCACGCGCAGTAACTGAGGCCGCCGATGACACCTGAATCGGAAAACTGTTCGAGGTAATCGTTGTGTGCCAACCGGGCCATTTCCGAGCCGGGCGCTTTAAGCTGGGCGTATGGCCGTTGGAAGGTACCCGGCCCGGAGCCAAGCCAAGGATGGTTCACTGTATTCTGCACTGCCGCGTGCCAATAATCGAAGCGCGCACTGACACTGGTCGCACCCGTCACAAAGTATTTCTGGAAACGAACGGCAAAAAGGAATGTGCCGCCAGCCACCACTACGGCGATTAGCGACCATTTCAGCCGCGCCGACCAGTTCAAACGCAACAGCCAAACGCAAATGAGAAGCACTCCTATCAGCCAACCTGATTTAGATCCCGTCCAAAACAAAGCACCGAAGCCCAGAAACATCGTCAACGATATCGCAGCTAAACGAGTCGCGGGTCGGAATTGCCGGGTTCGATCAAAGGCCAGCGCCAAAGAAACCGGCAGCAGCAGCAGCACCGCGCCCGCCAAGGCATTGGGATACACGAGCGTGCCGTGGACGCGGCCTTTGGCATATTTCAACAACACCACAGGATTCACCATGTCCACGCCGTTGGTGGCGATGATGGTGCCGCTCGCCTTGAATTGCGCGATGAGGCTCGGCGGAAAATTCGTCCAGCCGGTTCGCTGGCCTTCAAGCAGCGTTCGTTGATCTTCGGGAAACTCGAAAAGCTTCTGGCTGACCGCACGCACCAGACAAATTGCAAAAGCCGCGAGCGCAATCGCCAGCACTAGATGGAAACGCCGCCGGGTTCCCAAAAACCACGCGCCAAGAAAATAGCAAGCCATGCAGCCGCCGAACTGCATGAGCGTCATCCTCGTTAACCAAGCATCAACGGTGAAAACGCCGGCAACGAGTTGCCACGCGAACCAAACGCATGGCAGCACCCACAGCCAGCGCGTTTCAGGCCACCAAATTTGATTCCGCAGCCGCAATCCGCAGCCGCTCAACGCGAGCGGAATCATGAGCCAGAATGCCCAGCGCGGCGGCCAGGTCTCCGACCATGCCTCCGCTAATGAGTTCGGTGCCGAGACAACTGAATCCAGAACCACCGGATTGCCGAATTTCCAAAGCGTCAACCCCAGCAGCAGCCCCATCGCCAGCGCGAAGTAATCTTCTGCCGAAAAACTGGCCGCATTGAGCCGCTCCCGCCCCTCGTCTTTCTGAGAAATCTCTGGCCGGAGCAGCATGAAGATTGGTTACAAATGCACCTTCAGAAGGCCGACTTCGAGCGCCAGCGCCTCCTGCACGTTCGAGTTCAGCAAGCGCAGCAATTCATCGAGCGCACGCAGGTTCTTCGTGGCCTCCCGCCGCGCGATTCGACCCGCGACTGCGCGCGTTGCCTGGGAAAGGTTCGGGAAGGTTGCAACTTCCGCGGGCGCGCGAACTACTTGCAGCCAGACATCCCGCAACCACAACTGGATTCCTAGCAGCAATTCGCCGCGTTGCCGCCGGTAATCGGCTTCAATCGCCGCCGCCAGTTCGTCCTCCCATTTCTCTCGCAGCTTGGGTTCCAAGTCGTCAAATCGCTCCAACGGCGAGCGCGCGGTGAGCGTCTGTTCAATCCCCGCCTTCAATTCGCCCAGCCGCCGCAGCACTACGTCCAGCAGCCGGTAACGCCGCAGCAAACCGCCCTTGCCGTCGCCAACGATGTCCGCAAAAATCTTCAGCCAGGCTTCCTCGTGCTCGTAATACTGGGCCGCGCCTTCGCCGGCAAAATTCAGCCGCAAGCACCGCGAAAGAATGGTTTCCAGCAGACGCTGCGGTTCGGTCGAAAGCAGGATGAGGATCGATTTGGCAGGCGGCTCTTCGAGCGTCTTGAGGAACGCGTTGGCGGCCTGCACATTCAGCCGGTCCGCCGCCACGATGATGCCGACTTTGCACGCGGCTTCCGTCGGCTTGAGATGAACCGTCTGCAGCAACTCGCGAATCTGCTCGATAGTCACCACGCGCGACTTGGATTCCGGGCGAACCCACTGAATGTCCGCATGGTTCGCGCTGTTAATCTTCCGGCAACTGGCGCATTGGTCGCAGCAATCCACCGCCGGCCCGTTGGCACTCGCGCGCGTCGGCGAGGCGCAGTTCACCGTTTTGGCCAGCGTGCCCGCCATCGCTTCCAGCACGCCCATTTGCGCGCCGGTGAACAAATAAGCATGACCCAGCCGCCCGCGCGCCAGACTGCGCTGCAACAATTGGACGGGCATCACTTGATCGGGAAATTCGCCGAACGACATGCTGACGGAATGATTAACATTCGCTCGCAAGCACACCAAGAATTTCTTTCCGAAGTCGCCTCCGCGTGGCGATGAGCGGTTCAAATCAAAACTGGCATTTGAATCAGCCGCAAAAAGGCGCAAGAGGCGCAAAGGACAGCATGGAGAAATACCGGCACAGCCTCGGTCGGCACACTGGCGGATGAAAATACTCACCCCGTCTTCAAATCACTCGCCGCTTCTCTCTTTGTGCTTACTGTCCTTCTTTGCGGCTATTCCGTGCTTTCAGGTTTGGCTTTTCACTTCGCGCCGAATCGCTAGATTGCGGACATGTCGAAACTGCGCCTGGCCGCGACCGCAATTTTGCTTCTGATTGCGCTGGCACTCGGCTTGTTCCTCGGCGCCAAATTCTTTGAACTGACCTCATCCCGCAGTGGCGTGCGCACGCTCAATACCGCCGTCCTGCTCCAACAAGTTCAAAGCTTGGCGCAACTGGTCACCGTCAAGTACGTGCTCGAAAAGATCGTCGTGGCCGAGGACGTGAAATGGTATGGCGAAAGCCGCGTCATCCTCGTCGCGCACGGCGTGGTCAAAGCGGGCGTCGATTTGCAAAAACTCCGCGCGGAGGATGTTCGTACGTCCAAGGGGAAAATCTCCGTCATGCTGCCGCCGCCCGTCATCCTCGACGTTCACCTCGACGACGACCGCACGGAAATCGTGGAACGCTCGACCGGCTTGCTCCGGCAGTTCGACAAGGATCTCGAACAAAATGCGCGCCGCGAAGCGTTGGGCAGTATGCGCCGCGCCGCGCACGCGCAGGGCATTTTGAAGGAGGCGGAAAACCGTCTGCGCGACCAGATGACTTTCCTGTTTCGCCAGCTTGGCTTCGACGAAGTGGAAATAAACTTCAGCAGCACGCGCGGAAGATGAAGAAGAAGCCAAGCTTCGGCTTCTACGACAAATCCTAGTAGTTACTGCCTCGCTTCGTGCGTCCACAGCCAGTCGGTCATCATTGGCGACAAAATCGCGAAGAACAGACGGCTCCAATACAAAATCCCGGCCGAAGCATACGCGATGGAGTTCAGGTCATAGCTGCTTTGACCATTTATTCGATTCTCACGAAAGAAGGCCGCTGAAGGTCAAGATACTTTTGAAGAAAGTGAGTTAAATCTGGAACGCATTGGCAAATACGGGTGTCGAACACGTAAAACTCGTCTTCAAGTGCCGTTGCGCAAAACTCCTCGACAGTTGCGATTGTTTTTCGATCGCGACCGGACCAAAGCCGGAATGCGTCAATGAGTATCTGCCGCTGGACGATTGCTCCGAGTGTGCCTAATGCTGCTATGGTTTCTGGAACAAGCGATGCGCCTCGGTTCTCGAAATACTGTAAGTGACCACCGTTCTGAACTTCACTCTCATACCAAAAGACAAGATGCGCCGGTTGCTGAATCAGGTCGAGATCCTCGTAGGACTCTTTCGCCAGAAGGTTTACGAAAGCATTCCAGATCTTGTATGGTGCCGCATCCGCTTCGGCTTTGCTAAGTTCTCGGCTTTTCATTACGAGGCGTTCTTAGCATCGCTTTACATTCTATTTATCCACACCACTCGGAACAATCTTCACGCTCTCGACTCCTTGCCGCGTCGTGGGTTTGCTTTTTTCGCCGCCGCCGCTGTGAGTCGTCAGCGTGTCGCCCAGCTTGCCGAGCACGTCGTCGCCTTTGATCACTTTGCCGAACGCCGTGTACTGCCGATCCAGAAATTTCGCGTCCGTGAGGCAGATGAAAAACTGGCTGCCGGCGGAATCGGGGTTTTGCGAGCGCGCCATTGAAATCACGCCGCGCACGTGCGAGCGATCGTTGAACTCGGCTTTGACTTTGTAGCCCGGCCCGCCGGTGCCCCACGCGTGCTCGTCGTCCGCGCTTTTGGTCAGCGGATCGCCGCCCTGAATCATGAAGCCTTTGACAATGCGATGGAACGCCGTGCCATCGTAAAATCCTTCGCGGGCGAGTTTCTTGAAATTCTCGACGGTTTTAGGCGCGACGTCGGACCAGAATTCAAGGACCATTTCACCGTGCGCGGTTTTGATGACGGCCACTTCGTTGGAGTTGTCTTTGTTCATTCGTTTTCGATGATTGAATTTCGCGTGAGGATGAAGGCAAAGCGGGCGGCGGCGCAATCGCAAAAGGCCGCGCGATCTGTCGCGCGATCGGGCAAACTGTGTCACGGAGAAGAATGTTTCATCGCGAGTCAGCCTCGGTAAACTTCGGCCATGAGTTCTCTTTTGCTGCGCGAGTTTCACCAAAGTCTGGGCGGCGAGTTCACTGAAGTAAATGGCGCGGAAGTCGTGCGCGATTACGGCGACGCGCTGGCCGAACACGCTGCGCTGCAAGCGGCGGCGGGCGTGCTGGATTTGAGCTGCCGCAGCCGGCTCTGTCTCACGGGTGCCGATCGTCACCGTTTTCTCAACGGGCAGGTTACGAACAACGTAAAGGATTTGCAGCCCGGCGAAGGTTGCTACGCCGCGCTGGTGACGGCCAAAGGCAAGTTGCAAAGCGACCTGAACATTTACTGCCTGCCGAACGAACTGCTGCTGGATTTCGAGCCGGGCTTCAGCGGCACGGTGGCCGGGCGTTTCGAGAAATTCATCATCGCGGACAATGTGCAGGTCGTCGATGCCGCGCCGCACTACGGCTTGTTGAGTGTGCAAGGGCCACAGGCGGACAAAGTTGTCTCGCAACTCAATCTGAACTGTCCGCTGCCCGCGAAACAGCTAAGTTTCATCACCATGAACGACGCCACTCTCGGCGAAATTTATTTCGCAAATCACGCACGCACGGGCACGAGCGGTTTTGACTTATTCGTGCCGAACGCTGCGCTCGTCGCTGTCTTGGACAAATTGATCGCGTCAGCGAAGTCCGTCGGCGGACGTGCGTGCGGCTGGCAGGCGTTCGAATGGGCACGCATTGAAGCCGGCATTCCGCGCTTCGGCGTTGATATGGATGAGACGAATCTCGCGCCCGAGCCGGGCATCGAAGCACGAGCGATCAGTTACACGAAGGGCTGCTACATCGGGCAGGAAGTCATCGCGCGCATTCGGACTTATGGCCAGGTCGCAAAATCTCTGTGCGGTTTGCGCCTCGCAGAAAATCTTAAAGTTCTGCCCCGGCGCGGCGATAAACTGTGGCGGGGCGATAAAGAGATTGGCTATGTCACCAGTGCCATGGTTTCTCCGACATTAAAGTCCAACATCGCCCTTGCTTACGTCCGTCGTGAGGCGAATCAACCGGGCACCGAGTTGACGCTGCAAACGGTGGAAGGCATCAGCAGCGGCGTAATTGTGGAACTTCCATTCGTTCGCAGGACGGCAGACTGAATCTGCGCGAACGAAGTTCGCGCGCGGAAATTACTGCCCCGCTTTTTTCGTAAAGAGATTGACCGAGGATTTGACCCCCGCCTCTTTCGCCACGTCCATCACGTTGACGATTTTTCCCAGCGGCGAGTCGGTGTCGGCGCGAATCGCGACGACGACTTGCGGATTTTTCGCGGCGCTGGCGGCAAGTTCCTGCCGCAATTTGTCGAGCGTGACTGCGCGCGCGCCGACGTAAAAGAACGGTTCCTGTTTGGAAACGGTCACGACCAAGGGCGCGTCCGTGCTCGCGCCTGCGGTGCCCTGCTTGGATTCGGGCAGAGCGAGCTTGAGCGCGGGTTGCTGGCGAAACGTGGTGCTGACCATGAGAAAAATCAGCAACACGATCAGGATGTCGATCAGCGAGATGATGATGATCGGCGGCGCCTGGCGGCGTTTGCGGACGAGGAATTGCATGAGCTACGGCCCCGGCCTGCCGCGATAGAAACGGCGCAAAACGTCGTCGCAAATCGTTTCTATCTCGACCGCGAGCATCTCGACTTTTTTGTTGTAGTAGCTCCAGGCGATGAGCGACGGGATGGCGATGAGCAGGCCGGTGAGCGTGGTGTTGAGCGCGATGGCGATGCCTTTGGCGAGCGCCGTGTTGTCGCCGGTGCCGAGGTGCGCGAGATCGCCGAACAGCGTAATCAACCCGTGAATCGTGCCAACCAAACCGAGCAACGGCGCGATGCCGACGACGATTTCCAGCACGACCAGGCCGCGCTCAAGCTGGACAACTTCGTGGCGCGCGCGCGTCTGCAGCGCAGTTTCGTTTTCCGTCCGGGGCCAATCGAAGTGCTCGATGGCCACCAGTAGGAGCCGGCCCAGCGGTGAGGGTTTAAGCAGGCAGACTTGCTTGAGCATCGCGGCGTCCGGACCCGCGCGGAAATCTTCCACGGCCTTTTCAATGCTCACCGGCACAACGCGATTCCAACGCAACGCCAGGCCACGCTCGATGATGAACGTCAGTCCAATCACGGACGTCAGCAACAGCAGCCACATGAACGGGCCGCCGGCTCTAAAAAATTCCAACATGGGTGGAGGTCTTAACGCGGCGAGTTCGCGGCGGACAAGTTTTTTTGCCGGTTTGTTTTTGAGTGAAGGAGCCACCAAGGCACCAAGGCACGAAGCAAAACGGAATTTTTACTCGGCTGAAGCTTTCTTGATGCACTCGTCGCAAGTTTGGAAGGCCCGCTGCAATATTTTTCCGGTTTTGTGCCTTCGTGTCTTCGTGGCCACTCTTGTTCAATAATAAAAAGTGAAGCGCACTTCGCGAAAGCTTGCGCCGATTTCGCGTTTCATCTCCAGGGGCCACGCGGCGTACGGGTTGGGATCGAGCACCGCGCGCTGGCAAAACAGCGAAAGGATTTCATCGACGTCGCTGGACGCGGTTTTCATCTCTGTGATCCGGCCGTCTTGATTCAAATGAAATTCGAGCACGACTTTGCCGGCCCCGTCATTGGCGTAACGGTAGTCCTTCAACAAATCATACCAGCGCTGCTGAACCGCTTCGACGATGGCGGCGTCGTACGCGCCGAAACTTTTCCCCTTCACGTCGAGCGTCGGCGCGCCGAGTCGCTGAACACCGCCCTCCTGTTTCATCTTCGGAGCTTGGATGATTCCTTTTTGAATGCGCGCTTCAGCGAGAGTGCGCGGACGCGGGCGAGGCACGGCCTGCGCTTCGGTAACGTCGTGGCCGTCCTTGCCGTCGTCGAGCGCGGGCTTGGCCTGCGGCTTGGCCATGAATAAATCACCCGCAGTCGGCCCGCCGGCGGGTTTTGCCCTGGCTTCGATGAAAGGCTGATCCGGTTGTTTTTCGGGCGGCGGCGGTTTGGGTGGAGCGGCGGCTTTCTGCGGCTGCAAGGTGTCGAACGATTTGATGATCTTCGTCTGCTGGCCGTCGATCTTCGGAACGTTGGCGTTGATTTTCGGATCAGGATTCGCAGCCTTCGTGCTCAAGCTCGAATAGAACTTTGCGTCCTTCGGTGGTTCGAGCGTGGCCTGTTCCGGATCGACGTCCACGAACGTGAGCGGGATTTCGCGCGTCACCGGAACCGGCGGCGGAAGCTTTTTGGTTTCGGGAATTCTCGCCACGGCTGGCTGCATGATCGCCTCGCGCAGCCAGCGCACGATGGGATTTTTTTGCCACCAAGTATAGCGCCGGCCCAATTCGAGGCTCGTGAACAGGGCAAGGTGAAACGCGAGCGAGATGGCGAGTGCCAAGCCGATCGAATCCAAGCCTGTCCGGCGATGATTCAATGAGAGCCGTTTCAATGGTCGAAACGATGGTGCAGCGAGTGGTGTGGGGCAACTGGAAGTTTAATCGGCGGAAAATTGGAAGCCGCAATCAAGCGCACGCTGACTGAAATGCGAAGCCTTTCAACCAAGGATGCGCCGGCCTTCGTCGAGGAAAATTCCCTTGAAGTTCATTTCAAGCGCCTGTGGATTGGTCGCTTTGGCAAGGGCTTCCTTCTCGGTGATCTTACGTTCCTTGACGAGATTGAAGAGCGCTTGGTTGAAATTCTGCATTCCGTCGTCGGTGCCCATTTCGATGGCCGCCGCCAGTTTGTCGAGGCGGTTTTCTTCGATGAGTTTCTTGATGGTGCTGCTGCTGATCATGATCTCCAACGCTGGCGTCACCGAACCGGTGACGGTGGTCACCATGCGCTGGCAGACGACGGCTTGCAGCGTCGTCACGAGCTGGCGCCGGATTTGGTCGCGCTCGTCAGCTTTGAAGAAATCGAGGATGCGTCCGACGGACTGGGACGCGTTCGTGGTGTGGAGCGTGGAGAGCACGAGGTGGCCGGTGTCCGCCGCGCTCATGGCGGCGGAGAAACTCGTGGCGTCGCGCATCTCACCAATCATGATGATGTCCGGATCCTGTCGCAGCACGTGCTTCAAGCCTTGCTCGAAGGAACGCGTGTCGAGGCCGACTTCGCGTTGTTCGATGACCGATTGATTGTCATCGAAGACGTATTCAATCGGGTCTTCCAGCGTGATGATATGCTTTTTGCTGGTGGCGTTGATATGCTCGATCATCGCCGCCAAGGTTGTGGACTTGCCGCAGCCCGTGGAGCCGGCGAGCAACACAATGCCGCGCGGCGATTCCGCGATTTTTCGCAAGACGGGCAGCAGGCCAAGCTGCTCGAAGCTGGGGATCTGGGTTTTGACGTAGCGCATCGCGAAGCAATACTGGCCACGTTGTTGAAAAAGGTTCGTGCGAAAGCGGCCGATGCCTTGCGCGTAATAGGAAAAGTCGATTTCGCGATCCTCTTCCAGCCGCCCTCGCATGTGGCGCGGCACAACGGCATCGACGATCCGGTTGATCCACTCTTCAGTCGGCGTGGGCGCTTCGATGGCGACGAGTTGCCGGTTGATGCGGAAGACGACCGGGGTGCCGACTTTGATGTGAACGTCGGAGGCGCCACCTTGAATGGCGGTCTGCAGAATACGGTTGAAAATTTCCATGCCGCTGGGCGAAAGCCGTGCCGGGAATCAAGCGCCTTGTGTGAACGCCATCAAACTGAGGCGTTCCTGCGACTGGCGCGAGAGATTCATGAAGAGCATCGAAACCAGATAGCCGGCGTGGCGATTGCCCGCGCAAGACACAACGACGCCACGACAGCGGAACTTCTTGGTTTCACCGGGCGGTTGCAGATCCACGGACATCTCGGTCCAAGTCGCGATCGGGGCCGCGATGCGGAACTCGATTCCGTTTGGGCGGATGCGAACGCCGTTGGAGGGAATGGTGAGAGTGCTGTTCTGAACTTGAACGGTGACAGGTTGAAAGGCGCCGGAGGTGTCGAGTTTGCTTGTGCTCATAAAAATGATTGCGTCACGAAAGTATCACAGACGGCACCGCCGTCAACCAGACTTACCATTCGTCTTCGGTTTCAAAAACGAAACGACCGGTTTAGAAGATCGAAGTTTGCACGACCGCTTTCTCGTTGCTTGGTTTAGCAGCGTGGAGCAGTGTCGCACAAGAATCAAACCGACGAATTCATTCGCTCGTGCCAAAAATGAATTTCCTCAACGCCAGCACCGCTGAGACGATTAACTTCAGTCAGAAGCACTCAAATTCCATGCGGAAGATGAGCCGTTCACGAATGCAGTCCGAGATCGCGAAACGACGGCCAAACCCGATTCTGGCAACCGCCGCTGTGGGCAGCACGGCACCGCTCCTCAACGCGGCTCCATCCACGCCGCGCCTCGGCGTGGGGATGCATTCGTACGGGATGCAGTGGAATCTGGCTCGCGAGCGGAAGGCGGACGCGCGTTTTCACGATGCGCTGACGTTTCTGGAATACTGCCACTCGATTGGCGCAGGCGGCGTGCAGGTCGCCATTGGCGTGCAAGACCAGGATTACACGCGCCGACTGCGCGAGCGCGCCGAAACACTTGGCGCATACATTGAAGGCCAGACCAGCCTGCCTCGTGAAGAGGGCGACGTGCCGCGCTTCGAGGCGGAAGTGCGCGCGGCGAAGGACTCCGGCGCGACAGTGATGCGCACGGCGATGTTGAGCGGGCGACGCTACGAGACGTTTGATTCAGCGCAGGCGTTTCGCGACTTTGCCGAGCGGTCGTGGAAATCGATAACGCTCGCCGAACCGGTGACGAAACGGCACGGCGTTCGACTGGCCATTGAAAATCACAAAGACTGGCTGGTCGAAGAATTCGTCGCGATGCTCCGACGCCTCGGCAGCGAACACGTCGGCGCGTGCGTCGATGTTGGCAACAACCTCGCGCTGCTCGAAGATCCGCTGGAAGTCGTCACCACGCTGGCGCCGCTTGCCGTCTCGACCCACATCAAAGACATGGGCGTGGCGGATAACGACGAAGGTTTTCTGCTTTCCGAAGTGCCGCTGGGTGAAGGCTGCCTTGATTTACGAACGATGATCGCCACGCTGCGGCGCGCGAACCCGAAGCTCCAATTCAATCTCGAAATGATCACGCGCGATCCACTGAAGATTCCCTGCCTCACGTCGAAGTATTGGGCGACGTTCGGTGACGCGCCCGCGAGCCGACTCGCGCGGACGCTGGGATTCGTTCGCACCCGCGCGGCGAAGCAACCATTGCCGCGCACGACTGATTCGAGCGAAGCGCAGAAGCTGCAGGCGGAGGATGACAATGTTCGCTCTAGCCTAACCTACGCGCGAAGTGAACTCGGATTGTGAAGGTGACGCGGACGCGCCAAGAAGACAGCGAGCAACTTCCGCAATCAACAACCAGCATCAAGTATCACACGGGCACCGGCCTTTTTCTCTTTGTGCTTTCGTGTCTTCGTGGCCAATCTGAACCGTGCTCGAAAGTTCAAATTTTATGACACGACTTCTTCTCCGATGGGTTCAATCGCTTGCAATAGCAGCAGTGCTTCTCAACCTCGCCGCGCGGGCCGGTCGCGCCGCGGATACCTATCCCGCGAGCGATCCCGCTTTGCCCAAACTCATCGAACCCAGCCAGGTCCAGGAGCCGGACGTCTATCACGCGCGCCGCGAGGCACTCATGAAGGAAATGAGTGAAGGCGTCGCTGTGATTTACTCCGAGGGCAGTGAGGACGGTGACGGTTTTCGCCAAAGCTCGGATTTTTATTTTCTCACCGGTGTCAGCGAAGCTGGCGCAGTGCTCGTACTCGCGCCGAAGGAGCGCACTCACCGCGAGTTTCTCCTGCTCCCTAGCCGCGATCCGGAAGCCGAGCGCTGGACCGGTGAGCGCGAATCCATCGGCGTCGCATTGCGCAAGAAGTACGGTTTTGAAAAAATCTTCCGCACCGGCCGGCTCGCCGGACTCGTGCGCGAGCTGGCCACACGTTCGCCGGTACTCTGGCAGGTGAGTTTTCCCGAAGCGGGCGGCGACAAAAAACCCGCCGACCTCGAACTCTACGGAAAAATCTCTTCCCAGCTCGCCGGGATTTCGACGAAGCCGCTGCCGTTCACGCTGGCGCGAATGCGCTCAAAGCATTCGCCAGATGAAATTGCATTGATCCAACGAGCCATCCGCATCAGTGAGGAAGGCTTTCGCGTGGCGATCCAGGAAATTCGACCGGGCGGCTTCGAGGGCACGGTGGAGGCAGAAGCCGAACGCGTGTGGAAGGCGCGCGGCGCACGCCGGCCGGCCTACGCGAGTATCGTCGGCTCCGGTCCCAACTCGACGATTCTGCATTATCCCAAAAGCGAACGCACCATGCAGAACGGCGAACTGCTATTGATGGACATGAGCGCGGAGTTTGCGCATTACGCGTCCGACATCACGCGCACGCTGCCGGTGAACGGAAAATTCACCGCCGCGCAGCGCAAAGTTTACGACGTCGTGCGACAGGCGCAACAGGCCGCCTTTGAGATGGTTCGGCCGGGAGTTTATTTTGAAGACCTCGACGCGGCGGCGCGCAAAATCATCGAAGCCGCCGGCTACGGCGAATTCTTCATCCACAGCTTGGGACATTTCGTCGGCCTCGACGTGCATGACGCGGGCGCGTATCACGAACCGCTCGCCGCCGACATGGTCATCACGATTGAGCCGGGAATTTATCTGCCAGAGCAAAAGCTCGGCGTGCGCATCGAGGACGATGTGCTCGTCACCGAAACTGGCGCGAAGTGGTTGAGCGATGGCCTGCCGCGGGATGCGGACGAAGTCGAAAAATGGATGGCGGCGCGATCCGAGAGCGCCAATTCCAGGAAATAACCGCGCGCGGAAAATTCAGGGTTGGGTTTGTGATTTGGCCGCCGCCGACGTTGTTCTGATCGACTCCAGATTGCGAGCGAGCAGTTCCGTGTACGC
>JACPZS010000037.1 GCA_016195385.1 Verrucomicrobiota bacterium | reverse complement strand
TGGCAATCAGCCGCGGCGTCGAGGTCAGCAACGTGTCCACGATTCGCAGTTTGTTCGCGCGGAGCGATGAGCCGGTCTCGGTCAACTCGACAATCGCGTCCACGAGTTCGTGCGCCTTCACTTCCGTCGCGCCCCAGGAAAATTCCACCTCCGCCTTCACGCCGTGCTTCTTGAGATATTTCTTCGTGAGCTGGACCACCTCGGTCGCAATGCGTTTGCCCTGGAGATCCTTCGCGCTTTTGATCGGCGAAGATTCCGGCACGGCCAGCACCCAGCGCGCGGGCTGGCGCGTGACTTTGCTGAAAATGAACTCGCCAACTTCGTGAACATCCGAGCTGTTTTCCTGAATCCAGTCGCTGCCAGTAATGCCGCAATCCAAATAACCGTGCTCAACGTAGCGGCTGACTTCCTGGGCGCGGATGAGCCGGATTTCCATCTCGTCGTCATCGACATACGGGACGTACGAGCGGCTGCTCACTTGGATGTTCCAGCCGGCTTTCGCCATTTTTTCGAGCGTGGCGTCCTGCAAACTTCCCTTCGGCAGGCCGAGCCGCAAAACCGATTTATTCTTCATTTCGCAAAATCTGCTTCTTTGCACGCGAACGTGAGTAAATTTTCCCCGACGATTTCACGCGCGTGACCGGGTTGATCTGCCATTGGCGGCGCGGCAAGGCGACTTTTTTCTTTTTTGCTTTCATCGCCGCTGATCACTCCGTCCAGACCTGTCGTCCCACGACGCGGATTCTTCCCCGCGCCATACGCGCTATCGTCGTGGGATACAATTCATGCTCCGCTTCTTGAATACGGGCATGCAGCGTTGCAGCCGTGTCCTTTTCCAGAATCGGCACGACCTGCTGCGCGATGATCGGCCCGGAATCGACGCCTTGATCGACAAAATGAACGGTGCAGCCGGTGAACTTGACGCCGTAATCCAGCGCCTGCTTCCACGCCTCCAGACCGGGAAACGAAGGCAGCAGCGAGGGATGAATGTTGATGACGCGGCCGGAAAACGCGCGGAGAAATTCCCCTTTCAAAATCCGCATGAACCCGGCCAGCACCACCATATCGACGCGCGCCTCTTGCAGCGCGCGGATGTAAGCCGGCTCGGCAACTTCATCCAGCTTCGTGCGAAATTTCCCTGGCGCGATGAAATGCGCGGGTACGCCGCGTTCGCGCGCCAGTTGTAGAATGCCGGCGTCGGCGACGTCGCTGGCGACCAGCGCGATTTCGTATGGCGCGTCGCCAGCCGGAAAAGCGTCGGCAATGGCTTTGAAGTTGGAGCCTTTGCCGGAGCCAAGCACACCGAGACGAAGTTTGTTTCCCGCGATCACGCGACTTTAACTAACAGAGGAGTTTTTCAACACAAGCTCGAAAGACCACGCAGTCGAGCGCGACTGCTCTACGCGCCCACAAAGTCAAGGTCGCAGCAACGAAACAATCGTGCGGAATTTTCTTGGGTTGTCGCCAGGGTTTTGGCTTGCGGCGTGATCTTCTCCGCCATCCCACAGTTTCGGATCGAACGCAGCTTTCGTCGTGCTGAATGAAACATGGCCATCGCCCCACAGCGCGTTGAGTCCAGTCGGGCTGCGGTTGCTCGTGTGCGGTCGCGTGCGCAGCGTGTAGATGAGGTCGGTGATCATGGAGCGCTGCGAAACCAGTTGCACCGATTTCTCGGCCACCAAAGTCCATTCCTCCTCGCCCGGACTGGGAACTTTTTTCGCGCGCACGTCACTTTGCGGATAATACATGTAATTGCCGCGCACATTGCCTTCCGGCGGGCACATCGGCCACGGCACTTTGGCGCTCTCAAAATACTTCATCTCGAACTTGATCGGGATGCTGTTCACGTGCCGCAGGCCGGGATCGTAAAAACTCTTCGGCGAAGGGATAAGATTCTCCGTGTAAAGGTAGCCGAGGCTGACGTGGTCTTTGAGATCCGGAGCTTTGCCAGCCGTTCCCCAAAACAAGGAATAACTTTGCCACGGGCCGGAGGCGGGATCTTTCTCCGGGTTGAATTCCGCCGGTGGCAGGCGGTCGTTGTAGTTGTCAGCGTACATGGCAACCGCCAGGCCAAGCTGCCGCAGATTGTTGGTGCAGGTTATCCGCTGGGCGCGGTTCTTGGCGTTGCTCAATGCCGGCAACAACATGGCAGCCAGAATGGCGATGATGGCGATGACGACAAGGAGTTCAATCAGCGTGAACCCGTGCCGTGCAACCGTTCCCTTGCTTTTCATACGCCGGGCATCGTTAGCAGAAACCTACGAGACTCGCAATGAATCGTTTCGACAGCTCATTTGCGGGCGACGACTGCGCGCTTTTCAGCGAAAAGTGTCGGATTTGACAAGAATTCACGACCGCCGATTCAGAGCGCTTACGGCCGAATTGCGCAAGGAAGCTTGCTTTGACCGGATTTCGCGAGCCCGATAGTTTTTTGAATATGCGTGTTGCTGCTGCCATGATCCTGGTGTTTCTCGGAGGCTTTGCGATCATGGTGCTGGAGATCGTTGGCGCACGATTTCTCGCCCGGGATTTTGGGAGTTCATTTTACATTTGGGTCAGTCAGATCGGCGTCGTGCTGGCCGCGCTGGCACTCGGCTACTACGCGGGGGGCACGCTAGCTGACCGCCACGAGCACAACGACGCGCTGACGTGGCTGCTGCTGGGAACCGGTGTTTTCACCGGCGCGATTCCCGAATTCGCGCCGCGACTCATCAACGTCATCATCACGCGTCATCCGACGAATCTCGCGATCCCGATCCTCTGGCAAAAGCTCGATCCTGCCCTCGGCAGTGCGTTGATCTTTTTGTTTCCTTGCGGTGTGCTCGCCATGCTTGCCCCGTACATGATTCGCCTGACCGCGCAGCGCGTCGGCCACGTCGGCCGCATCAGCGGGTTGGTGTATGCGTTCAGCACGCTGGGCAGTCTTGCCGGAGTGGTGGTCTCCGGCTATCTGTTGATTGATTTGATGAAGCTCTCGAATATCTTTCGCGGAACCGGCGCTTTGATTCTTTTACTGGGCGCGTTGTGCTGGTTCGTTGAGGGGCGCGGATCAACCGGCCAGTCAGAGGAAGTCGCAAAATAGTTCATGCGAACCGCGATCCTACTTCGGTGCCTCGGAATGGCCGGCCTCGCCGGCTGGCTGGGCGTGAATTGCACGCCGGCGGCGATTGTTTTCGAGACCACCTCGCCGTATCATCACATTCAAGTCGTGGATCAAGCGGGCCGGCGGACGCTGAGTTTCGACAGCGCGATGGAGACAACGATGTCGCTCACCAATTCGCTGCAAGGGCATTTTCAGTACACCGAGTTTTTTCAGATGCCCTGGCTTTGGAATTTCCGGATGACCAATGTACTGATGATCGGTTTGGGCGGCGGCAGCACGCAGCGCGCGTACGAGCATTATTATCCCGGCGTCGTGGTCGAAACGGTCGAGATCGATCCCGCAGTGGCGCAAGTGGCGAAGAAATATTTTCAGATGCGTGAATCGGCGACTCAACGGATTCACCTCGAAGACGGACGCGTGCATTTGCGCCGGAGCGAAAAACAGTATGACGCCATCATCCTGGACGCCTACGTTGCCAACCGCTACGGCTCGTTCATTCCCTATCATCTCGCGACGAAGGAGTTTTTCCTGCTCGCGCGCGAGCACCTCGCCACCAATGGCGTCATCGCCTACAACGTCATCGGGACGCTCGGTGACTGGCGTGCCGACATCCTCGGCGCGATGTTCAAAACCATGAAAGCCGTCTTCCCGCAGGTTTATTTTTTTGCGGCGAGCGATTCGTTGAACGTCGTTCTAATCGGGACCAAGTCCACGGAACACCTGACCGCCGCGGTCTTGGAACAACGCGCGCTGGCTTTGATCCAGCAGCGGCGCGTCACGCTGCCGGCTTTTTTGCAACGCGTGCGCGCCGTGCGCACCGAGCCGCCGCCGTCCTTTGAACTTTCGCCTATTCTGACGGATGACTACGCGCCCGTTGATGGCTTGTTGAGCGGAATAAACGGCGCGAATGCGCGCTGAAATGCGCCGCCGACTTGCACTCCGTCCTGTTCCACCAAAATCTGCCGCAGCAGTCCGTGGCTTGCTCAGTCTGCCAGGCATCCTAGATGCACAACTCCGGCAGATCAGGCAACGCCACCAACGGCGATCAATCGCGCACCTCTGCCTGGCTGACATGCATCGATTCCAATGCGGAACAGAAACGAGGCATCCAAAGATCCCGCAAGGGACGGTCTTCTGTGAAGATAGGATTAAACTGTTTGATCTCACTCGACACTTCGCTGATTTGTGAAATGGCTCGCCGCCCAAGTCAACGCCAGGGCCGGATGGTTACTTCGATTTCAACGAACCCATGAATTTCGGCAAAGCGAGCAATTGCTTGAAAACGACCTGCGTTTGTCCGATTCGAAACATTGTTTTGGTGAGGTAATCGATGAGCAGACGGACAATCACGTAAAACTCGGCTCCAAGTTCGAACACTTTAAAATGATCAAGGTGTTCGATCGTTTTCAAAAAGACCACCGAGTCTTGGGCGCGGTGCCCTGCTGCGAGGTTACGAACCTCCACATACAAAAATTGATGATTGGCGCTTTTGAACTTTCCCAAACGGCTGCATATCTCTCCCAACTCTTTCATATCGCTTTCCGAAACGCCGAGGAATGCGAGCGAGTCTCGAAAGTCTTTTCCCAACATGGCAGTGAGAGCGTCGCACGATTCATACAATAACAATGCAACTTGCCGTGCGGTGAATCGCAACCGCCATTTTTCGAGCGAGGACACCATGTCCAGACTGAGGACTGCAAAATCGCGATCTATCAGCAAGACGAACAAACTTACGTTGAACACTCGCTCTGCATGGACTGTTCCTCGTTCGCGCGCCTTTAGCAGTTCGCAGCGCAAAGTCTCAATTGCTGAGTCTAATGCCGGAAGCTTCTTTCGCTCTTTTCGCAAGGCATATCGGCGGTTTCTGGTGACGATAAGCCAGATGAACAACTTACCGAACCACTGCCAGCCGTGAGGAAGATCTGCATGGTTGGGAATCGAACGAGGTGCGGAAGATTTGGCAGAGGATCGTCTGGTCATCATTTCGTACGGTAGGGCGGCGGCTCCTCTTTGGCGGAATAATAATGCGCCGCGTCGCCGTAGGCTTGTTCGGGCGTCAAACTTGGGTGCGTGGGCGCGGGCGGCGGTTCGGCGTACGCTGCCCGTCTGCCCGTCGGATCAGCTTGGATGCAATCCGCCGTCACCAGTTTCTTGGCGTCGGGATAATTTTTTGGAACACCGGGAGCGGTGACGGATTCGCCCTTTTCAATCTTCGCGGCGACTTCCTGGTTCAGGGCGAGGAGTTGGGCGAGTAAATCGCGTTTGGTGCTGAAGCCGTAGGCGATGAGGACGGCGGTGTCGAGCGCGGCGTGGGCGTCCTTGAGCGGATTCGCGCCGGGCAATTCGAGGGTGCGATAGAGCGCGCGCAGGCCGCCCTTCAGTTTCGGCAACGCCTCGGCGCGCACGCGGCGCAACTCGCGCGCCGCCGCGGCCGCGGCATCAATCTGCTTCACCGTCGCCGTCTGCGGCCACGGGAACGTATTCCAAACGGCTTCGCCGAACCGATAATCAGATTTCAACTTGGAACACGTCGTCTGAAACCATAGCTGATGAGCGAGACAAGTTCAGGGCGACCAAAGGAAAGCAGCCACCAGCGCGCAAGAAATGCTTTGTGGTGTGACCGCATCTTGCCGTCCTTGTCCGCGCCTTCCTTCGCTTTGCGTTCGCGGTCTGGCAGAACGTAAGTCTTCACCCACTCGAAGGCACTGTGATACGCAGCCGCTTCAAGCTGGTTTCTCGTCTCGAAGTCCAACACAAAACGATCCGGTGTGCCGCCGGTCAGCATTTCTTCTCCGTTGAGGTAGGGGAAAATAATTTCTTCGGATGCCGGGTCTGTCGAAACGATTTTTGCTCTTTGCTCCGCCGTCAGCAGAAAACTTTCGTGACCGAGCATCTGGCCATTGAAGGAGAGCGGAGGTTCGAGATTGCACTTGAGCGTCTTCGCGCCGCTCACGTCCGTCCCGTGTGACAATGCTGAGTTGATTTGATCGCACTCGCGGACATCGAGTTCGTATTCCTTGCTTGCCGGACCACTGCCGCGCTTACGAAGTTTCTTCGCGGCGGGAGACGGTTCGACTTTGAACCAGAGCTTGCGCGTCTTGGGCAGCAGTGCGGCATCTTGCGTCTTCGCCCAGTTGGCGATGGCGACGTGGACGTTGGCCTCACCAGACCACGGCTGGTTTTCCACGGCTTCCACAATCGTGCCAGTCTTCACGACGTAATCGAGTCCGCCCACGCGGGATTGGTTGTTGCGGATGTTCTGCGTGCCGACGAGTCCGGCGCGGCCCGCCACCGGATCGGCGGCGGTGCAAGCGGGCAGATGATCGTGTGCTTTGCGAATCCAATAGACGCAGTAGTCGGCCATGCCCGGCACTTCGGCGTAGGCGCGGCGCAAGGTGTTCACGTAGTCCGGCCCGCGTTCGGGCTTGAGTAATTTTGCGCCAAGGAACGGCGGGTTGCCGATGATCACGTCGGCTTTGGGCCATTGGGCCGGCAGACCTTCTGCCGTGAGCAGCGCGTCGGCGGCGATGAAATTCTGATCGAGGTTGTCGAGCGGGAGCGGTTGTTCGGTGATGTGCAGTTCGTCAATCGCCAGCTTGCGCGCAATCATCATCGTCACCTTGGCGATCTCGACGGCGAAGGGCAGGATGTCGAGCCCGTAGAAGTTTTGCGCGCTGAGAAACGAGAGCCGCATCTGATCGGACTTCTTGGCCTCGCGTTTGAATTCCGTTTCCAGGCGCTCGAAGATGCGCGCCTCCACGCGCTTGAGTTCGCGGTAGGCGATGTAGAGGAAGTTGCCCGAGCCGCACGCCGGATCGAGCACGCGGAAATGATGGAGGCGGTCGGTGAGCGCGTAGAGTTCCTTGAGGGTCTTGGCCTTCTCCACCTGTTCGCGCCACGGCTCGACGATGGTCGGCCCGACAATTTTCATGATGTCGGACGGGCTGGTGAAGTGCGCGCCGAACGCGTGGCGTTCGTCATCGTCCATCGAGTGTTGGAACAATGTGCCGAAAACTTCGGGTTGCACCTTGGACCAGTCGAACTTGGCGGCTTTGCGCAACAACACGAGTTCGAGGTCGTGAATCTCCAGCCGGGCCGGTTCGCGGAACAGGCCGCCGTTGAAATAGCGCACGCCCTTGAAACGTCCGCCGGTCGTGGGCGGGTTGGTGTTCATGGCCTCGAACAAACCGCCGATGAGGTCGTAGGCGCTGGCGGGCGTGCTGCAATCGTCGAGGATTTGCGTGACGAAATACTTGGGCAACAAATCAATATCTTCGGCGAAGAGGGCCACGAGCATTTGCAGGATGAACCGCTGCGCGGTTTCGCGCGGCACGCCGCGTTTGACGAGTTTGCGGAAACATTCGGCGAGACAGTCCGCCGCCTGCCGCGTAACGCTTTCGCGGTCGTTCTCGAACGTGGGCTTGGGTGAGCCGGGTGCGAGAAACGCCAGCGGCCCCCAACGCTCCGGCAAATCTTTCAGCGCGACGGTGTCCTTGGGCGTGTCGAGGTCGGTGTCGAAATCGTAAATGCGGAACTCGTCGAAGTTGCAGAGCACGACGTAGCGCGGGCGATTGGGCACGAGGCGCGTCCAGTAATCGAAAGCCTGCCGGTAATGTTTCTGCAAATCCGTGCCGCGCTTCTTCATCTCCACGAGCACGACGGGTTTCCACACGTAATCGGCAAACGCAGTGCCACCGCCATCGGCATCGGCTTTGCGGATGCGGAATTCCGTCGAGCCGCCCACGTCAAGACAACCGGACTGACCGAAGGCTTGAAAGAGGCGATCCAAGAAGATTTGCGCCTGTCCCTTTTCATCGCCGGTGATGTGCTGGTGGCACCACGCGGCGAATTCGGAGAGTTTATCCCGGCTCGGCATGGCGGGAGATTATTTTCAGGAATCGTGTTGGTCAAAGCGAATGACGGATCATTTCGTCAGCTTTTCGCGCAGCGGAAACTTTTTGCCAACGCCAATTCAATTCGCAATTATCGTGGGCATGAACATTCGCCTGTTTTTTTTGATCTGCGCTTCCTTTTTTGCCTTCAGCCAATTTTTGTCCGCTGCGGAGAATTACCGCCCGCCGAAAAAGAATCTCGGTTTCCCGGTTTACACAAACCAGCCCCCTGGTCGCCAAGTGACTGGCGCGCACGCTCCGGCGGCCACGCCCGCGCTTTCGCCTGCCGAGGCGCAGAAAAAATTCACACTGCCGGAAGGATTTGAAATCCGCCTCTTCGCCTCCGAGCCGGAGGTCGTCAATCCCGTCGCGATGACGTGGGACGAGCGCGGACGGCTCTGGGTCGTCGAACTCTACGAATATCCGCTCGGCGCGAAGGATGGCCAGAAACCGCGCGACCGCATCAAGATTTTGGAGGACACCGACGGCGACGGTGTGGCGGATAAAGTCACCGTGTTCGCGGATGGTTTCAGTCTCGCAACCGGAATTCTGCTCGGCTACGGCGGCGTGTTTGTCGGTCAGGCGCCAGATCTTTTGTTTCTCGAAGACACGAACGGCGATGACATCGCCGACAAACGCACGGTGCTCAAGACGGGTTTTGGTTTGGAAGACCGGCACGAGTTGCTGAACAGCTTCACCTGGGGGCCGGGCGGCTGGCTCTATATGACGCACGGCGTTTTCACACAGTCGAAGGTGAAAGATCCGAGCGACCCAAATGCGAGCGGCGTCACGATGAATGCGGCGATAGCGCGTTATCATCCGCGCACGAAAAAGTTTGAAGTCGTCTCCGACGGCACGAGCAATCCGTGGGGAGTTGATTTTGATCGCTACGGCAACGCGTTCGTGAGCGCGTGCGTGATTGATCACTTTTTCCATCTTGCGCCCGGCGGCGTCTATGTGCGCCAGGGCGGCGTGCCGGCGAATCCTTACACCTACGAATTGCTGCCGTCGATTGTTGATCACAAGCATCACATGGCGGCGTACGCGGGCGTGCAAATTTATCAAGGCAACCAATTTCCCGCCGAGTATCTCGGCACCGCGCTCATGGGCAACATCCACGACAACGCGATACATCAGGATCGCCTGACGCCGAACGGCTCCAGCTTCAAGGCGAGCATCATCAAAGATTTTGTCCGCGCGAATGACGGCTGGTTCATGCCCGTTAGCACGCAAGTCGGGCCGGATGGCGCGGTCTGGATCATGGATTGGTATGACAAATATCCATGCTACCAAAACGCCGGTGCGGATCCCGAAGGCGTGGATCGCGAGCACGGCCGCATCTGGCGCGTGGTTTACACGGGCAACGAAAAGGGCAAAGCCGTTCCATCACGTCCGTCGCGCGACATGGATTTGAAAAAACTCAGTTCCCTCGAATTGGTGAAACTACTCGAACACCCGAACGTCTGGCAACGCCGCATGGCGCAACGCATCTTAAGCGAGCGTCACGATTTGGCCGGCGGCAACACGCTGCACGAAAAAGGCCCGTTGCACGCGCTGATGAAAAATGGCGCGACGCTCGAAGCACGGCTCGCGGCGCTCTGGACGCTGCACAGCGCCGACCTGCTTGAAGACGAAGTGCTCGACGTCCCGGCCGAAGACAAGGAGCCAGCGATGCGCGCCTGGGCCGCGCGAATCACGGGCGACCGCGGTTATCCACTCGGCGACGCGATCAAACGCCTGGCCAAACTCGCGGAAGATCCCGATCCCACCGTGCGGCTCGCGGTCGCCACGGCGGCGCGGCAATTCGTCTCCGGCTCGCTCACGGTCAACACTCCGCCCACTGTGCCGATTCGCGAAGTGATCACCGGCCCGATTCTGAGCGCGCTTTGGTTCAGTTCCCACGATGCGAACGACCCGTTGATTCCGTTCATGTACTGGATGGCACTTGAGCCGATTGCCGCGCTCGATCCCGTTCATTGCATCGACGCGTATCAGAAAGACGGCGCGCTGCCGCAGATGCCGCTATCGGGAATTCTGCTTACGAAAATCATGCGGCGCACTTGCGACTTGCGCGACGAAGCGGTTTTGAGTCGTGCGGTGCTTGCGTTTGGCAAAATCCCGGAATCCGCGACGCCAACCCTTATAGCTGGCTTGAAAGGATTGGCCGAAGGCCAGCGCGGCAAAGCGCTCGCCCCCAGTGCGGAAGCCGTGGCGGTCATTTCTAAACTGGCCGGTTCAGCCGACAAGGAGCTCGCGCAACTCGCGCAACAACTCGCCACGCTGTGGGGCGATGCATCCGCGCTCAAAAAAGTTTTGAGCCGCATCACCGACGCCAGCGCGACCGATGACGAGCGCGTCAAAGCCATCCAGTCCGTGCGGCAGAGCAAAACCAGGGCGGCCCGCGAATCGATGCTCGCGGTGCTCGACGGCAAGGCGTCCGATGCCGTCGTTGTCGAAACGATCCGCGCGTTGAGCGAAGTCGGCGGTGACGGCGTGGGCGAACTGATCGTCGAGCGCTGGAAAAATCTTTCGCCCGCCGCGCGCCGTGAGGCCGCCGAGACGCTCAACTCGCGCTCCCAATGGCGCGGGCCGTTTCTCGCGGCCATTGAGCAGCGCGTCATCGCGCC
>JACPZS010000034.1 GCA_016195385.1 Verrucomicrobiota bacterium | reverse complement strand
CCGGACACACCGCTCCTCACCGCGCCCTCAGCCGGGCGCGCTTGAACCCGGCGGGGCCGTCGCCAGCCGGCCCATGCGCACCAGATTATACGCGCTGCCCACCAGCCACCCGTGGAGGCTCACCCGTTCGGTGCCTCGCACTTTCACCCGGCGCAAGCCGCCGATCTCTTTCATCCACCCGATGCACTCTTCCACCCGCTTGCGGATTCTTTGGCTCACCTGGTAGTTCGTCGTGCGCGTCGTCCGCCCGTCCAGTCCGCGCACTTGCCGGTCGGCGCGCTCCGCCACATGGGGCGCGATGGCGTGCTGGCGGCAGAAGCTCACGAACTCCTGGTTGTGATAGCCCTTGTCTGCGCCCACCGTGGCCGGCGGCTTCTCTTGCGTGTCTTTCTGTTGGGCCAGCAGTTCACAACTCGCGCTCGTCTCGGTTTCCGTCGCGCGGGTCACGCTCAGGTTGGCGCACAGGCCGTGCCGGTTTTCCATGAGCACATGCAAGCCGTAGCACAGTTTGGCTTCCTGGCCCGCCGCCTTCTTATACAGGCGGGCTTCGGGGTCGGTCGTGCTCTGGTGCGTGGCGTTGCGGCGCCTCTCGCCTTTGAAGTCCACACTGGGATTGCCGGGATCATCGTCCGTCTTTTTGACCGGCTCGTCCTTGGGCGCGAAACTTTTCAGACTGGCCCAGGCTTGCACCAAAGTGCCGTCCACCGTGAAGTGCGTGTCGCTCATCCAGCCTTTTTCCCGCGCCTGCGCTGCCACGGTGTGGAAGAAGAGCCGGGCCGTGTCGTGGTCGAGCAGGCGAGTCTGGTTCACGGTGAAGGTGCTGTTATCCCAAATCTCGTCGGTCAGGTTGAGGTCGAGGAACCAGCGGAAGAGGAGATTGTAGTGGAGCATCTCGACCAGCAGGGCTTCGGAGCGGATGGTGTAGAAGGCTTGCAGCAGCTTGGCTTTGAGCAGGCGTTCGGGCGGGATGCTGGGCCGGCCGATCTCGGCATACATCTCGTCGAGCAGCGGCGAGAGATCTTGCAGGGCCGCATCCACGAAGATGGTCCTGGGGCACGAATTTTTCCGGGGACATCAAGCAGAGCATGTCGGCTTGCGGATCGAGTTTTCCACGCATGGTGATCCGATCACTCCCGCACTCAATGTGTTCAAAGTTTTTCCGACTTTTTCAACAAACTGTTAGGTCCTGCGGCTGTCCAGTAATTGTTGGCGGAGGGGCGGTTGATGCAATAATGGCTGCATTTGGGTTTGCGGTAGTTGTGGTTCGCGTGTCTGAGAAGAACAGAACTACATTCGGATTGTTCCCGCTCAATGAATACGTGACGCCGGACAAGGTGCCGCCTTGCTGCGGCTGCAGAGGCGCAAAGAAGCCTCCGATGTTCTTCTCCCCTTCGGTAGCGTTAACCACACTGGCACCTGTGCCGGTTGCCGAGCGTGTCGCCATTTGAGTCTTCTGACTTACAGAGTCTGGAAAATCAAAGCCTACTGAGCCAAGCTCGGAGCTTGCGGAAGAAATGTTCACGGAAAATTGATAATTCTTCCCTGACACCACCGGGAGTGTGCCTTTACCTGAAACGGTGGTGTCTGCATCAGCCGTCGTGACGATCCGCGCAAACAACAGCTTGGGCGTGGTTGTCACATCGTAAATTTCAAAATGGATTGATGCGTTCATTCCTGGGATACGCCAGACCCATAAGCTAAAATCAAAAGCTGCCGTGCCATCTACACTGGCAGTAACCGTCTTCGCATAGAACCCAGAAGATGAACCACCGATAGAGTAGCGGCTGTAGTTCGTTTGTTACGTGGTCCATTTTTCTGTGCCCGCGCCAGAAACAGTCCAAAAAAATGATTGGTTTGAGTAAGCAGGATACCCTTGCTGGGCAAAAGCAGTCATGCTCCAGAAGATAGCGATGGCAAACAGAAGACAAAGTCCGATGCGAAAAAAAGATTTAGCAACCATAGGTTTGAAGTCGGTTTTTATCCATCAGAGGGAGAGAGGGATACTTTGTTCACTACATAGGATTGACCACTTTATCATTACTCTGGGCGCCATTTAAGCACGGGAACTCTGCCAAAAATGATCGTTGCCTCGAATGATCAGTGCGCGTGCTTAATAATCTCGACGAGTTTCATCGCCAAGCCGGTAACCCCAAATGACCCCAATCCCCATAAGATTACATCCGCAGCTCGACCGTAGATAATTCTTGAAAGCCACAGCTTATTTTTTATTTCCAAAGGCGACAGGCTAACCACGACTGGACGGCCGCCATTGAGCACTCTTTTCCAGTCAAATAGAGCTATCGATTTCGCGCACGCACCACAAACTGCATTCTTCTTTCCATTCTTGTCCAGGTCAATGCCACAGGCACTGCAGTGCGGGCATTGATAGATGGACTGGCAGGCTGAAGCAAGTGCGGCTTCCCATTCCAACGCTCGCTTGCGTTCACTGGGAGTGAATCTCCCCTCATTGAATGTGTGTCGCAATAGCTCCATGATCTGCCCACCAACCAGCCGCTCCATTTGCCGGTCCTCTTCTGATCTTGGCCCCGGCCACGTTAGTTTCGCTTCAGGCACGCAATATTTCTTGCGAAAGTCGTCATCATTGGACCTAGCATGGTGTTCGCTGAAAAACAGTTTATCAATTAAGACAGCCAACGCATAGCGGTCGCCCTCCTTAGACGGACTTGGGCAGGCAGGATCTTCAACGTCCCCTTTGTTCTCGTTGACTGCGGTTGGATGGTTCCGGCCCAAATAGTGAAATCCCGATCCATCCAAATCAATCAAATATAGCGGATAGTTGTTACCGACCGATCGGTCAATGATAACATTACCTGGGGCAATGTCACCCAAAACAAACATTTCGTGTGGGTGCCGAAGAGGTATTGGCGAATCAGCATGCAGAGTGCGAACGCCCTTGGCCAGGGAATACGCCGCAACTATTCGAGATGGGAACGGCAGATTTTTCGGTGATGCTTTAGCCAAATCACCACCTTCAATATAAGGCATCACAATGGCTGCCGTGCTGTTTCCGTTCATTTCCACCCTGCCGGACAGGAATGGCACTGCTGCCAGAGAATCACTCGTGAATTCATAATGGGAAAAGCAATCAACCAAATCCCGCATTCGGCGAATGGCGCGGTCGGTTGCTTGCGCTCCGGTTTCACTGCCGTTGGCTTGTGTCATGTGAAATAATTTGACGCATAAATTGCTTCTTTCCTGACCAGCTAGTTTCCTAATCCGGAATAATTCGCCAAATCCCCCACCGTCAATTGGCTCCTCATCCGTCTCACAAGTGAGGAGCGTTCCCGCCGGGAATCTTGAACAGAGGGTGTTTGTTACCGTTAATTTTAAGTTCATGGCTCAGGCCTAGTTTGCTTCACCATGATCGTCATCGTGGCATCGTCTGATAAGCGGATTGTGTTAAACACAAGTTCACCAGCGATAAACCGAAGCAATCGTTCCTTGCCTTTTTCTGAAAGAATTTGCCATTGATGGCATAAAGTATAAACTTCTCGTATAAATTCCAAGACTTTCGATGGCTCGGCTTTGCCTCCCTTTTTCAGGCCCCCTATACCATCACTCCCGCATATCCAAATATAACAAGTGCTAGGTTTTTGCTTTACAATCTTGAGTTGCAGCTCGCCATGTTTGCTGCGGCTTGAAATCTGCGGAGGAGCAACTTCTTTATCGGCTGGTGTAAATGAAGTAATCTTCATTCCGCTAGTCTCTCCGTTGCTAAATTCCCCAAGATAAATTACTGAATCAGACAAATTAAAGAGGAAAAAATAGCTGCCACAGTCTATAACAGCGGAGAATGTTGTTGCAGGTTGCGCGGACTCAAGAACCGCCGCGCTGCGACCGCTTTCCGTTGGAGCAACAGTTTTGCTGACTTCTTGGCTGCGTGACGCGGCTATTTTCTGTATCAATGTTGCCGCTTCAGGCGGCAGGGGTGGTTGATTCTCCGGTTGGACACCGACAGGTGTGAAGCCAGCCATTTTTGTGGCTTCCCAGATGCAGGCGCGCATGGATTCAAAAAGCCAGGAAAAAATTCCCTCATCTGGCGACCTCGCCCGTTTCAAGGTATTATCCAGCCATCCAATGACAGCTCTAGAAGCTACTCGACTCTCCTTTGACTCGCTAACGCCATCAGCCACCGCGATCACCGAAATCCGATTTTCATAAGTCTTGACGAGACAATAGTCCTCATTGACCTCATCCGCGCTTCCTTCGTCTCGCGGCGACGAGAAGCCTCCTACGCTAACATAAGAAGAATCTGCAACTGCTCTGTCCGTGCCCGCTGGTCCAGCCACACTGTAGGGCGGTGTCGGCCGCACTGGAAGCCAGTCTGCACCTGGAGATCGCAATTTCGATGTTTCGTCCGGCTGGGATGGAATTGCGACGGGTGTGCCTGCACATCGGGATTGTTCAGTCGAAGACGTCCAGTTTGTTAGCAGTCTCCATTCGCGATTAATCCAAGTGCAAAACCTATCGAATGTTGTCCTCATACTTGATATACGTTGGCTGTGGTGGATCAAGGTAACATACAAGTCGTCCTCGCCGCCTTACGATTAAGCCAGTCAAGCATATGCCAATGGCTAACAGGGGCAACACGATGTCCATAATTAAGCTCCAGAAGTAAGTGAATCGGCGAAAAATTGCCGCAATGATTCCCCACTGTTACATTCGCCAAACATCAACGTGTTGGAGCGTTTAAATGTTGTTTTGGGGTTTTTGCTGCAAATCTCCCTAAGAAATGCACTCGCCTCCTCCTGTTGTTTGAGAAGTTTGGCCCGGATTTCTTTGAGTGCCGTTTCCAAGTATCCCCTCATCTCCCCAGGGGCGTAAGACAACAATTTCTCTTTGTATTGCTGGATTCCTTGCGCTCCGGTTTCGCTATCGTAGCCGTTTCCATTTGTTTTCACGATTCCTTCTTTAACCAATAGATCATGGAACTGCTTTAATATCTCCAACTCGTGATCTTCAACTGGTTTTTCAAAGTAGGCGCAACCGATCACTATTTTTGGCCAGTTTTTCACTTTGTGAGCTTCGCCATATTCCTTGATTTCGCTCGCCAACTTCTTCGTTTGCATGACATCGTTATCGGCCACGCCTTCAGTTTTGTGAATCGAGCAGCCATCGGTCATAATCGTTATCGTAATCATCGCGGATTCGCGTTCCTCTTCTGGTAGAGATGCCAACCATTTTTTGCTTTCTTCATAAGCAAGTTGAAGCGCCGGAAAAAACAATGTCCCCTCCATTTCTTGGTCTTGAATGCCGCCAAAATAGTGAACGGGCGTCGTGGCTGATTGCGTGGTGTCCGTGGCGTATTCCTCTCGCAACTCCAAATATTCTTTTTCAGAGCACGGCGGGCCAATATGAAACTTATAAAGATACTTGGGCCCATGCCAGATTTGAGCGCTAATCGCAAAGCGGATAAACATTAAGTCAGGCCTGGCCTCACTAAACTTTTGAAGAAATTGAATCACACCACACTTCTTTGAATGAACGCGCGAATCTTCGTATTCTGGGAGTTGTTTATTGACCCAGTAGTTCGCGAAAAGCACCTTGGTGACATCGCGATGTTTATCCAAACTTTTCATTGAACCTGACACGTCAAGCAGCAGTATTGCCAGTTTGCTCATGATTTGTTCCTTTCTTTAATTTGTGTTTGATGTTGATTATCCAGCGGAAGATTCACGATGTTGGCCCGTTGGCCGACACGGTCATCGCCTTGGCGGTGGATGGTTTTGTATTTCCAAAACACGCTTTGACCAGCTGTCCGGGGTATGGTTTTCATAAATTTCTCACGCCGGCACGGTGACGTTCACGGGCAAGCTCCGGGGCCAACTTGATTGGCTCTGCACCGATTTGGTGGACAGTTGCGAAATGCTTTTCAACCTGGAGCCCGAAATTTCCCGGTAGCTAGTTAAATGTGGTTTCATTATTTCGATCCAAAACTAAATAGCTTACCGAAAAAACTTTTCTTTGTTTCACCACCTAGATTCACAATCGCTGCGCTTAACGCACGCGTGCAAATCATATAGTGTCCATCTTTAGAAACTGAAAAGCCGAAGTCCATTGGAAGGTGCTCGGGTAGCCGGCCAGTCATCTGAAAGAGCATCGTAGCGTCCTGAGTGGCTAGATTGAGCGACCAAAGCGCACCATTTTGTAGGCCTATAAGAACCGCCATTCCGTCCTCAGATAAGTGGACTTTTGAAATGCCAGGAGAAAATGGCCCCATTGTTTTCAGTTTTGTGAAAGGCAAGTCCGATACCGCAAGTTGTCCTGCTGCATCGCCTGAGACGAGACATTTGCCGTTGCCCGAAATGGCAACCGACATCGTTTTTGCCTGGTGCCCCGGCAACTCAGACAGGCATTTCCCTGTGTTCATGTCCCAAATCCGAACCGAAGCGTCGAATCCCGAAGTGACAGCAAGTCGGCTATCAGGCGAGACACAGGCGTCGGTAACATTCCCTGAGTGCCCCTCGAAGACACGAATTGATTGCCGTGAATCCAGACTCCATAACCTTGCCGACTTATCCCAGCTCCCTGATAGTGCCAGTTTCCCATCTGGACAAAACTCAACCGAGCTGACCCGCTCGGAATGCCCCTTCAGGGAAGCATGACAACGACCGTTATCGAGTTCCCAAAGGCGGATTTCTCCATTATCCGCACCGGACAAAGCAAATCGGCTATCCGGCGAAATGGCGAAGCAGGTAATCTTTCGTTGGTGTCCCTCCATGTTTCGAATGACTTTGCCTGATTGAACGTCGAAAAGGTCGATTGATTCACGCAATCCACAACTCAGAACCAACTTCCCATTGGGAGAGATAGCCACCGCAGAACCTATGTCCTCGGTGTTCCATTGGTGCATAATTTTAACATTCATATTTACTTACAATTTGCATGCATTTGGCGCTCTGGCTCACCCCATCCACTCACTACACTGTCGCTTTGGAGGACGGTTTTGCTTTGGTGGCGCGCGTGCGAAGTGAGTGCCGGCCAGGTGCGGCTAAAGTTGGATATGTTCAAATGCTTTTGGTTGGTTTGCATCCCAGTAATTTAACGAGGGTAGCCCGCGAGGATGGTAGTTCCATCCGGCATGTCGTAGATATCAAAGATGTGCAGCTTGCCGCTAAACTGCTCCGAGGTTGAACTGCGGCGGGCGGCGCCAACGAGATTCATTTCTTGGACAATATTTTGAAAATGTTCCTCTTTAGTTGCAGAAATGATCTTCCCCTCGGTCACGCGCTTCATCAGTTCCCTTAGTAACACTGCCTTTTTCCACACCGTTGTCTGAGGGTCTAAGCTGATCTGTCGGCCGTTAACCACTCCCGTAGTTCTCGCGCCCTTTGCTTTTAGAAAATTGACTAGCCCGCCATTGCCTTCATCTGCTGCGAGGAAAAGAGGTGTCCACCCTAAATCATCTACTGGGTCGGGGTCTGCTCCATGCTCAACCAGCCAACGAGCAACTGCGGTGTTGCCGCGTGCCGCGGCCCAATGCAAAGCGGTAGCATTTTGCTTTATTCGAAGATTGATATTGGCTCCATCATTTAACGCGGCTTTCGCCAATGATAGGTCGCCTGAAACTGCCGAATTGTGGAATCGACAATCAAAGCGCTGACCGGTAGATTGATTTTTTATGAAAAGTACACCAATGTCATTTGGCCCCAATTCCAAGGCTTCGTAACCTGGTATCCTCGTAACAAAATTGTTGATCGCTCCGCTGCCATCCGTATTGAACGAAATGCTGAACTCAATTCTGCCGCTCGGCAGTTTGAGAAACCCTTCGCCTTGAAATGCAGCCGCGGGCATTAACGGTAGATGACTAAGCATAATCGATTGTGCCTTGACGTTTGAGCATGAACTGACCGTGGCTCCTCGCGATGCTCATTTTGATAAGCCCCAGTCGTGCGGTTGAACAGGGCCGCTGGGGACAGCGGCCCTCCCATTGGTATTCGGTTGGTTGTTCATCCCATCACGCTGACACTGACGACATCGCTCCATTGGCCCACTTGTTCATCGTGTAGACGGTAGATGGCTTTGCATTTCCAGACGGCGCGCGCGCCGGGCGCGGGCAGCGGGGCGGTGTCCAGATAATCCGGTTCCGTGTCGAAGGCGAGGAAAGCGAAAGTGCTCGCGTCGAGCGATGTTGTCATTTGCATTTTAACTGCTGATTCGATTTCCCGTTGGCAAAGGTTGCGAACTTTTCCAAAACCTTCATCCGCCCGCAGTCACGCTCACGGGCAGGCTCCATTGGCCGACGCGGGAATCACCCACGCGGTAAATTCCGCGATAAGTCCACTTGACCGGCGCGGCGGGAAAAGGCTGCGTATCGTTGTAGTTGGGCGTGGTGTCGTAGGCCAGCAGCACGTAGCCGTTGCCATCGCCCCGATCCACCTGCAACTCGCACATATCGAGGTAGGCGCTGTTTCCGCCCCAGCCCCATTTCACCAGGACGTGGCCGCCGGAAATCGTTGCGCCAATGACCGGCTGGATGGTGGTCAGGTCGGGGCCGGTATGATCGGGACCTTCAATGCCCAGCGCCTGGCCGATGGCGGCATTGTAGTTGTCGTTGGCCTTGATGAGTTGAACGAGAGCGCGAAAGCGGACTTCGATGCCAGGGGCCACCGCCGGCACCGCCGGTGGAAAGGTTGGAGCCACGGGCGCGCCGCTGGCGGGCGGAGTGCCGCCGTCGCGTTCGAGGTTTTTCCAGGCCGTCCATTGCTGGCCGCCGTTCGACATGAGGGCCAGGCATTGCAGGCAATAGTCAAAATAGGCGGCGTCTGCCGCCTGCGACGCGATCTGCGCGGGCGTGACGCCGAGAATGGCGGAGTAATTACCGATGCCGGCCTGGAAGGTCTGGAGTTGGGCGTTGAACGCCTCGTCGTTGGGGTTGATGTAGTCGGATTTCGCCATGTTGAGTTTTTAGTTGAGGGTTGAGAATCAGGCGATGGCCCTCACCCCGTCCCTCTCCCATCGGATGGGAGAGGGTGGCCGAAGGCCGGGTGAGGGGAAACGTGCGGTTTTTGGCAGTTTGGGCGTGTTTTGGGCGGACAACCGCGCGGCAGCATGATTTTCCGGTGCGGCAGAATGATTCTGCCATACGGCTGAACGGTTTTCCGGTGTGGCAGAACGATTCTGCCGAGCGGCCAGATGGTCCTGCTTCACGGCAGGGTGGTTTTCCCTTACGGCAGGAAGAATTTCCGGTGCAGCAGAATGAGCCTGCCGCGTGGTTGAGTAATTCTGCCGCCTGGCCAAATGCCCCGGCCATATCGGTGAATGGTTCTGCCGTATGGTCGAGATGGCCGACGCCGCTCCCCGGAACACCTCCCTGGCGACTGCGAAAGATATACTGTCCAGTTCAAACGCGGACCGTGGCCCACCCGCCTCAAGCACGGGGCCGAAACCCGCCGACCGCGCGGCGGCCTCAGCAGTGATTCGGGCTGGTCGAGAAATGTTCATGCGCTTGCAATCGGGTTCATCACAAACGGGATGGATTCACTGCAAGAAAGTGAAAATATTTTGCACGACGCGGGACAAGGAGTGCGAGGTGTCCATTTCCAAAGTTTAACCGCAGAGACGCCGAGGCGCGGAAGAACAACGAAAAGGGAGCCTCAATCTTTGGCACTGAAATGATGGGCGCGGTGTGCATTGCAATTGTCGCGGCCATTATTGCCAGCGCACCACCAGTCGCGCCATTGGCTGAATTGCGTATTTTTTCGGAAAAAAGAGGAAGATTTAACCGTTTTCTACGTCGTATGACGTAGTTGCGGAGATTCAAGCGTAACTTAAATGGAGCGCGGCTTTCCAAGCCGCAGCGCGCGCATCGTTGATGCCTGAGCGTGATAATTTGTTCGGAAGCGTTTGATCTGTCGAACGTGCTGCGGGCAGGATGCCCGCGCTCCAAGCGAGGCTCAAGGCCGCAAGAATTTCGCGACGGCTTCGGCCCGCGAACGAACATGGAGTTTCTCGTAAATGTTGCACAAGTGCGTGCTGACAGTGCGCGCGCTGACACTCAGCGCTTTGGCGATTTCCGCCGTCCGAAAGCCCTTGGCCACATAACCCAAAATCTCCTCCTCGCGTGGCGAAAGTTTTTCCAGACTCCGTTGGTTCCGCCCGCGCTGATGAAAGGATTTCAACACGAGCAAGGCAATCTGGCTGGACATTGGCCCGCCGCCATTGGCGACCTCCGCCAGCGCTTCCAATAGTTTTGCGGGCTGGGTGGGCTTGACCAGGTAGCCGCTTGCTCCTGCCTCCAGAGCTTCAAAAACATCGTGCGGACTTTCAGTTGCCGTCAGGATCACGATCTTCAACCCGGGCAGATTGCGCTGGTTCAATTCGTGCAGGCACTCCAAGCCGGACATCTTCGGCAATCCAAGGTCAAGCAGAAGGATGTGGGGCTTTTCCTTGGCGATATGTTTGAGCGCGCTTTCCGCTGTGGCGTGAGCACCGACGCAGCAAAAGCCGTCCGAGCCACCGATGAGCGCGGCCAGGCTTTGGAGCGTGTCGGGACGATCTTCAACGATGGAAACTTTAATGCTCATTTTGGATGAACGGGAATGCGCAGGGTTGTTTTGGTTCCCTGGCCGGGTGTGCTTTCGATCTGAAGCTCGCCGTGAATCGTGGCGAGACGGTGTCGCATGTTACGCAGGCCGTGGCCACCGAGTTTCGGCGAGGAATCTTCCAACGCGTCGGGCACGGCACCTGTGTCAAATCCACAGCCGTTGTCCACGATGGTGAAAATGAGCCGGGTGTCATCGAGGGCCGCCTTGATTTGAACTTCGGTGGCGTTGGCATGTCGGGCGATGTTATTCAGCGCCTCCCGCACGACGAAGAAAAAATTCTGCCGGGTTGCAACCGGCAGCGGCAGCGCGGGCAAATCCTCCGGCAGATCAAAACGGCATCGAACACCGGCGGCTTCCAGAAAATTTTCCGCGTGCTGGCAAATGCGCAGAATCAACCGGTCCAAAGTCTCGTTGGCCGGATGAGCGGCCCAGATGATGTGCTTGAGCGAATGCAAAGCTTCATGGGACGTGCGGGAAAGCTGGCGGAAATGATCGGGCATTTCCTCCGGTTTGGGCGGCATCTGATGAGCCACATCGGCGAGCAGGGAAATCTGCGTAAGATTCGCGCCGAGGCCATCATGCAGATCCCTGACGATGCGCGAGCGCTCGTCCTTCAACGCCGCCTCTTTTTCCAGGTGTTCAATTCTACGCAACTCAGTCACGCGCCAGCGATAGATGCCGTAAATGCCCAGCGCGAGCGTGACACCGCTCAACGAATAGAAAGTCCATGTCTCGTAGAAGTGCGGCAGGAGCCGAAAACTGAAGACCGCGCCGGTTTCGTTCCACAGGCCGTGTGAGTTGGCGGCGGTCACGCGAAAGCGGTAATCGCCGGGCTTGAGATTCGCGTAATAAGCTTTGCGACTGCCGCCGGCATCAATCCAATCCTTGTCCAAACCTTCCAGTCGGTATTTGAAACGCACTTTTTCGTTGGCGACGAAACTGTTGGCCGTGTACTGAATTTCGAGAATGTGCGCGCTGCCGGGAGGAAAACGGAAATGCAAAGCTGCTGGTCTATTTAGAGCCGAGGCATTGCCATACGGCGATAGTTTGTCGCTGGTATGCAGGCCATTATCGAAGAAGATGCTGCCGTTGGCGCGGACTTGTTCGATGACCACCGGCGGAGGAACGCGATTGTCCGGAAGATCATGAGGGTCGATGACGGCGATCCCTTTGGCAGTGGCGAACCATAGCCGTCCGTCACGTGTCTTACACCCGACCGGCTGGCTTTTTTCACCGTTAATGCCACTGGTAAACAGCCCATCGCTTTCATCATATAAAACGCAACGTATCGAATGAGAACGCTCGTCGGCGACAGCCTCAAGTTCACTGGCTCGCGTTCGGAAAATTCCCCGCTCGCAACCAAACCAAAAACAGCCAAAATCGTCTTCCACAATTTGATAGATGGAATTGGCGGGCAATCCGTTCGCCAGCGTGAATGAATGGAAACGACCCGAACGCCAGGAGGTAAGCCCGCGATTGGTGCCGATCCACAGAATGCCTTTGGCATCTTCATGGAGTGTCCAGACATAATTGCCGGCCAGTCCATTCTCCCGAGAGTAAGTGACCAGCCGTGGCCTGTTGGCATTGGTCGTTGCTTGCAGGCAGGAAACGCCACCGCCAAATGTGCCGATCCACAAGTTGCCATCTCGATCTTCCTGCAAAGCCCGCACATCGTCGTGTTCCAGGCCGTCAACATGAGCACTCAAGCCGTCGGCGTGAGTGTAAACCCGAAAAGCCCCGCCTTTGAATTCACACAAGCCCGCTTCCGTGCCAATCCAATGCGTGCCATCGCGGGCGAAATACTGGGCATGCACTTTGTTTCCTGAACGCTCTCCCGGTAGTCTGATATTCTTGAACTTGCCTTCCTGGAAACAATCGACACCTGCCCCCAGTGTGCCCAACCACAAATTGCCAACCGAATCTTCCGCCAGGGAACCAGTAATATGTCGGCGCTGCTCGTCGCGCAAATGGAGGTTGAAATTGTCGTCCTTGAATTGACTCACATTGCTCTGCGTGCCCACCCAAATCGTTCCGTCGTGAGCCGCACAAACGGCAAGAACATTTTCATCCGCCAGGCCATTTTGTTTAGAGAGGGTGCGGATCTTGCGCGGTTGCCAGCATTGCAGTCCGTCATACTGCGTGGCTATCCACAAATTCCCTTCGCGATCCTGGCACATGTATTGCGCATAGTTGGTTTCCTGCTTTGCCTGGCTTCTCGGCACTTCAAAATATGTCCATCTGTCCTGCCGGATGCGGAGCACTCCACGAACGCCGGCCGGCAACCACACATCATCGTGACTATCGATCAACATGAAGACGCGCCTTCCGTTGTTGACCGTATCCGGAGCGCCGAAGCATTCCCATTGGTTCAAGCGAAATCGACAAAGCGACGTATCCGTGGCCACCCAAACAGCACCAGTGGAATCCGACTGAATCGCGCGAATAATCGAATTCGTTAGGGCGGGAGGTAAATTCGGAAGATGCACGCGGCCGGTTTGTGAAGAGTAAATATCCAAAGCATGCATCGTCCCAATCCAAACCTTGCCACTGGCGTCTTCATGAAGACAGGAAATATGATCAGGATCTGAAACCGAAGTAACACAGAGTTTATACTCTCCACGAAAAAGCTGAAAAAGCTGCCCTTGACCCACCCACAAGCCTTCGCTTCGGTTCGCATAAATGCGGCCACCGTTTCTACCTGGCCAGCCGGTCGCCGGGTCATGGCGGGTTACGCCCGAGGCGTGAATTGCGAGCAAGCCTCCATCATAAGTGGAAACATAGAGGGTACCCGCCCGATCCTCCATGAGCTCCAGACAATCATCATCCGTCATCGCCGGTGTGTTGACGTGATTGAAAACCGTAAAGCTGCGGCCATCAAAGCGGGCTAGTCCGACACGTGTCGCCGCCCAGAGATAACCGTCGTGAGTTTGCAAAACCGCGCGCACTTCGTTGTCAGGCAAACCTTGTTCGCGATTCCAAATGCGATGCTGATATTCCTGCGTGGGATCGGGCGGCGGAAGCAACAGGCTGGAGGTGGCTGCTTTCGCAGGCAGGCTAAAAAACATGCAAACAAGGAACAGCCTTGAGAAGAATACTTCATGAGCATGAAATCGTCCCCGTCCAATCAGCATGTTTTTAGTCTGCCGACGACCTTCGGCAAATGCAAATTTGTTGACGCACATTTTGCGACGCTTTCACAGCTTCATCAAGCACGGCGTGCGCTCAATCTCAATGCCGGAGTGAAATTCTTACGTGAGCAAGAGCGGAAGCTTCAATTCAGGCGTGCCGTCGTGAACTCTGCCGATTTGTCAAGATACCCAAGAACGCCACGTTCCTGGAAAATTCGTTGGCGAAGTTCCTCCATTGACTTTTCGATGCGCGATTCGTAATCACACCACGATGTTGTCCAAGAATTCTTTTCACGGATTGGTCGAGTTCGCGCCGGGCTTCGCACCGCGCCGCAATCTGAGCCACGTCCTCTTCGATTTTGATGGAACGCTTTCGTTGATTCGCCAGGGCTGGCCGGAGGTGATGGTGCCGATGTTCGTCGAGATGCTGCCGCGCCGCGCCGACGACACGGACGAGAGCGTGCGTCAGTTGCTCTACGACGACATCATGCGCCTGAATGGCAAGCAGACGATCTACCAGATGATGCAGCTAGCCGAGCGCATCAAGGAGCGCGGCGGCCAGCCGAAGGATCCGCTCTGGTACAAACACGAATACTTGCGCCGGCTCGACGAGCGCATTCACTCCCGACTCGAAGACATCCGTGCCAGCACGGTGGCGCGCGACGCATTCCTCGTGCATGGCACGCGGGCGCTGATGGATTCGTTGCAAGCGCGCGGCCTGCCGCTTTACCTCGCAAGCGGCACCGACGAGCAGTTTGTGAAAAACGAGGCCGAACTGCTCGATTTGACCCGCTATTTCGGACCGCACATTTACGGCGCGAAGGATGACTACAAAAGTTTTTCCAAGAAAATGGTGATTGAACGCATCCTTCGCGAGAACACGATCTCCGGCGAACAACTGCTCGCGTTTGGCGACGGCTACGTCGAAATTCAAAACACCAGATGGACGAATGGAAACGCCAGCGGCTCACGGCCGTGGGCGCGGATGTCGTGATTCCCGATTATCGTGACGCGGCGGCGTTGCTCGCGCGCATTTTTGACGAACAAAATTAGCGGGAAAATTTCCGCCAACCAAAAGTAAAATCCTTATGGCGCACGCTCCCCTCGATTTGGCAAAACTAAAAGTATATCCGCTGGCGACACGCAACAGCCTTTCGCGCATCGAAGAAATTTTAGTGCCGCCGGACGATACTCCGCCCGCGTGCGACGAGGCGAATGAACGCCTCATCAGCCAGTGCGCGTGGAATATCTCGTCCGCGCGCAAACGCAGCGCCGCAGTTATTCTGATGTACGGTGCCCATCTGCTGCGCAATGGCGCGGCGCTGATTCTCGAAAAAATGATGGCGCGCGGCTGGGTCACGCACCTTGCGACGAATGGCGCGGGCACGATTCACGATTGGGAGTACTCGTTCCTCGGTCGCTCGACAGAGAGCGTCGAAGAAAACGTGGCGGCAGGCACCTTCGGAACATGGGATGAAACCGGACGCAACATTCACCTCGCTTTGCTCGCCGGCGCGCTCGCCTTCAAACACGTCATCCCGCTTACGGTGCATCCGGGCATTGGCTACGACATCATTGCGAATCACCCCATGTTCAACGGCGCAGCGATCGGACGCGCGGCGGACTTGGATTTCCGGCAATTCGCGGGCACGGTCGAAGAGCTCGACGGCGGCGTGGTGCTGGCGGTTGGTTCAGCGATCATGGCACCGCAAGTCTTCGAGAAAAGTTTGAGCTGCGTGAACAACCTACGCTTGCAGGCTGGCCGCGAGATCGTGTGCGGCCACAGCATCTACGTAGTGGATTTGCAGGACGGAGGGAATTGGGACTGGCGGCAGGGCGAGCCGCCCAAGACGAATCCGGCGTACTACTTGCGCTTCTGCAAAAGTTTTTCACGCATGGGCGGCGAGATGAATTATCTCCAATGCGATAACCTGAACTTCGTCCACCACTTGTTGCATGAACTCGCGCGGATCTGATGGCTTGGAGACGCAGGGTAGGGGACGGCGATGGACCTGGCGAATTGTTCCGACAGCAGGAAACTTCCTGACTGCATCCGTACCGGTGTATGCAATTTCGTGCGGAATGAAGATTGTTGTCGCATGAATTTAGCTCGCTTTGCAGAACTCACCTGTCGCTATCCGCGTCTTCGCATCGCGATCGTCGGCGACTTCTGCCTCGACCGCTATTTCGACATCGATCCCGCGCGGCAAGAAATCTCCATCGAGACCGGCCTGCCGGTTCACAACATCACGCGCGTTCGTTGCCAGCCGGGCGCGGCCGGCACGATCCTGAACAACCTCGTCGCGCTCGGCATCGGGGAAATTTACCCGGTCGGTTTCTGCGGTGAGGACGGGGAAGGCTTTGAATTGAGACGTTCACTCAAAGCCCGCACGGGCGTGCGCCTTGACTACTTTGTGCAAACCGGCGAACGGCGCACGTTCACTTACACGAAACCGCTGGTGTGCGCTCCGGGCAAAGCGCCGGTGGAATTGAGCCGCCTCGACATCAAGAACTGGACGCCCACGCCCGCCGCCGTGCAGGATCAAATCATCGGCACGCTGTTCGAACTCGCCACGAAGGTCGATGCGATGATTCTGATGGATCAAGTCGATTTGCCGGAGACAGGCGTCGTTACCGCTCGCTTGCTCGAAACGATCCGTGAAGCTGTGTGCGTCCATCCGAATCTTCCGATTGTGGCGGACAGTCGGCGCGGCTTGCGCGGCTTTCCGCCGGTGATTTTCAAAATGAACGGCGCGGAGCTTGCCGCGTTGACCGGCACTGCTTCCGATGCAGATGTCGAAACGATCATGCTAACCGCGCGCAAGCTCGCAGCCGTACAACGACGCGCAGTCATTGTGACACTAGCCGAACGCGGCATCCTCGGCGCGACGCCCACAGGCGAAGTCGCGCATGTGCCGGTGCTGCCCATTCGTGGCGAGATCGACATCGTGGGCGCGGGCGACTCGGTGACGGCGAATTTGACGGCGGCGCTGGCTGCGGGCGCGAAGTTGCTCGAAGCCATAGAGATGGCAAACGCCGCCGCGTCGATCGTGATTCACCAACTGGGCACAACTGGCACCGCGAGCGTCGATCAGATTGAGTGTCTGTTGCGAAACTCTTGAGGGTTATCTTTAACTTCTGCTTGCGATGCCCGGCGATAAAGCAGCCAATCGTCGAGCCGTTCACGCGCTTAACCGCGCCCAGTAGGGACCTTTTGAAGAGGGTTGAAGTTGCGTTGATCGTTTCAACACATAACAAACATTGTGCGTATATTAATGCAACTGAATTCAACTGCACAACTTGCCGTAAAATCCAGAATCTCGCGTAGTTGGACTGCGTGGCCGCACTTATCTGCGGAAAACGAAGCGTCTGCTAAATGGCCAATAGACGAAACAAGATTTTCCAATCACATTGCCGCGCGGAAAATCTCCCCAAGTCCGCGAGTCGGAACTGTTCGTGGTGTTGTCGCCCATGACCATGTAATGATCTGGACCAACTGTAACTCCGTCAGCCTTTTCGCGCGAACCGGTGCGGGGATCAATCCGGTCGCCATAAAACTGCGGTGCCAGTCGTTCGCTTTTGTCGTGACCCGAATACTGACTCTCCGGAATCCTGGCATTCGGCGAAAAAGGAGCGAATGAATAGACTTTTTCAAAACCAGGAGTCGAAGCGTCAAGTCGCTTGCCGTTGATGATCAAGTGCCGGTCATTGCCAAGTTGCACGCGCTCACCGGGCAATGCGACGAGCCGCTTGATATAAAACTGATCTTGCGGCAAGCCTTGGATTCCGCGCGTTTCAAAAACAATAATTTCGCCGCGTGCTGGTCGCCGGAAATTGTAACTCACGCGGTCCACGAACAAGTGATCGCCAGCGACGACTTTGACTTTAACAACATCGTCGCCTTTGTGAAAAGTGTGCCGCCAGCGCTCATCCAACTCCGCGCGCTGGGCAAGGCCATATTGGCCGTAATCTGGAGGAAACCAAATCATCTGTGCCTGGCCGCCGATCACGATCCGCTGCCAGAGATTGAAGAGTAAAAATCGCTTCGGCTCTTCAATCGCCTCCAAGTTGCCGTCGTTCTCTGCCTTGACATGCACATAGCTGACGCCCGTAAACCATTCTTGGACGCGCTGCCAGCCAGTGGGAATCTGGAAATCCGGACGCCGCAAAAGATTCTCCGAAACGATGCCGTAGAGTGTCGGCTGCATCGATCCGGTCGGGATTTTGAAGGGTTGAAGAAAGAACGTGCGGATGCACATGGCCACCGCGAGCGCGACCAAAAACACTTCGACGTTCTCGCGCAGCGCGGCGGATGGGTACGGCTTGAGCCATTTATTGGCGGCCGTTTCCAAACTCTCGATGGACTGCTGCAACTTTTTGCCGTCCGCGCGCGAACGGATGGCAGCCACGACTTCCAGTCGGGCGCCTTCAATGGATTCGATTGCCTTTGGCGAGAGCAAATCCCGCTGAGCGTTTAGAATCTTGAGGACGTGCTTCGTCATGTCCGAGGCGTGCCGCACGTCTCGGGAAAACATACTTCGGAAAAACATAATCAAATAAATCCGCGTTTTGGAATTCGGTTCATCATGCCTTGAGCACTTCAATAAACGCTTCCTGCGGGATATGCACAGAGCCGACGGTTTTCATGCGTTTCTTTCCTTCCTTCTGCTTCTCGAGCAGCTTGCGTTTTCGTGAGACATCGCCACCGTAGCACTTGGCCGTCACATCCTTGCGGAACGCACTGATGCTCTCGCGCGCGATGATCTTCCCGCCGATTGCCCCTTGTATGGCGATCTGAAATTGCTGGCGTGGGATCACTTCCTTGAGCTTCGCGGCCAAGGCACGTCCCCTGCCCTCCGCTTTGGAGCGATGCACAATGCACGAAAAAGCATCGACGGACTCGCCATTCACGAGCATGTCCAGTTTCACCAGATCCGACTCCATGTATTCGTCGTGCTCGTAATCCATCGAGCCAAAGCCGCGCGTGATGCTTTTGATGCGATCATGGAAATCGATCAAAATTTCGTTCAACGGCAACATGCTGGTAAGCATCACGCGTTTGGCGTCCAGCGTTTCTGTGTGATCAACCACGCCGCGTTTTTCGGAAATGAGCGCCATCATGTCTCCGATGTATTCGTTGGGGCAGATCACAAACGACTTCACCATCGGCTCTTCGATCTTCTGGATGTAGTTCGGCTCCGGCAAGAACGCGGGATTGTCGATTTCCTTCAAGACGCCATCCGACATCGTCACCCGATAAACCACACTCGGATACGTGGCGATAATGTCCATGCCGTACTCGCGCCGCAGACGCTCCTGCACGATCTCCAAGTGAAGCAAGCCGAGGAAGCCGCAACGAAAACCGAAGCCGAGCGCGACCGAACTTTCCGACTGATACGCGAAGGCCGAGTCGTTTAATTGAAGCTTGGCGAGGTTGGCCTTCAAATGCTCGTAATCCGCAGTGTTAATCGGATAAATCCCGCTGAACACCATCGGATGAATTTCCTTAAAACCTGGCAACACTCCGGATGGGTGGCGCGCATCCGTAAGCGTGTCGCCCATTTTCACATCCTTGGGGCTTTTGATGTTCGCCGTGATGTAACCGGTTTCGCCGATTTCCAATTTTTCACGGATGTATGGCTTGGGATTGAAACTCCCGACTTCCTTCACTTCGACGGTCTTGCCCGAATGAAGCAACTTCACCATCTGCCCGGCGCGCAGTTCTCCATTAAAAACCCGCACGTGCGAGACGACGCCTTTGTACGTGTCAAAATACGAATCAAACACGAGCGCTTGCAGAGACGGCGCATCGGTGCGCTTCGGCGGCGGGACACGCGCCACGATGGCTTCCAAAATATCCTCAATGCCGATTCCTTCTTTGGCGCTGGCCAACACCGCAGTGTCCGCGGGAATCGCCAGAATATCTTCCAACTGCGTCTTCGTCAGCGCCACGTTGGCGTGCGGTAGATCGATTTTGTTGATAACCGGGATGATGGCCAGTTCCTGCTTCATCGCCAGATGCAGATTTGCCACCGTCTGTGCCTCGACGCCTTGCGCCGCGTCGATGATGAGCAGCGCGCCCTCGCACGCGCTCAAACTGCGCGAAACTTCATACGCGAAATCCACGTGCCCCGGCGTGTCGATCAAATTCAACTCGTACGTCTCGCCGTTCTTGGCCTCGTACAGCATCGTCACTGGATGCGCCTTGATGGTGATGCCTCGTTCGCGTTCAAGGTCCATCGAGTCGAGCATCTGATTCTCCATGTCGCGGGTGGCAATAGTGCCAGTGCGGTGAAGCAGGCGGTCGGACAGGGTGGTTTTCCCGTGGTCGATATGGGCGATAATGCTAAAATTCCGAATGTGCGCTAAATCCATTTGTAAATTGAGCGGTGGGCGTTGACCGAGTCTTCAGCGGGTTCCGTGGCCGCCGCACCGTCAAACCTTCAACCGATTTCGTACGGGCGTGAAGATAACGGCGTCTGCCGCGAAGAAAAGAGGAAACTGCGTTCGCAGCGGTCGTGCGTGTCCTCGCGAAGTCGGACGCGGAGCGGTTCACTTCCGGGAGGATGCAAACTGGAGCCAATGGTCGGGATTGAACCGACGACCTACGGTTTACGAAACCGTTGCTCTACCACTGAGCTACATTGGCTGCACGCCTGAATCAGAGACTATCGATGCCGCAAAATTTGGATCAAGAAAAATTCCCGACGCACGCTGTGAACATTGGCAACTGGCCTTGCCCCGATTTGGTGGACAGGTGCTGGGTGAGTGCATCGAGACATGGATTTTCTAGTTGAGTTGTTTTTCAAAGTCCACAGGCGACTGTAGTTCGTAGTTTAGAATGGAAAGGCAATAGAGCGCGGCGGTGTCGCAGCGCAGAATCAATGGGCCGAGCGTGATGGGCAATGCGCCGGCGGACTTTGTGGCACTTAGTTCGGCGGGAGTGAAATCGCCTTCAGGCCCGACCCACACGGCGATAGTTTTGGGCAGTGTTCCTCCATCCGTGCGAAATCGTTCGAGGTGCCGGCGTAAATGCTGGCTGTCATTTTGGAGTGACGCGATCAGGTGCAAGTCGAATCTTTCACCGCGCGCCAGAAATTCCTTTGGCGAGAGTGCCGGCTCCAACGCGGGCAGCCAGGTTGAGCCGCATTGTTTGATGGATTCAATTGCCGTCGCTCGCCATTTCACAGATTTGGTCGCCGCGTCTTCTTCGTCCAACTGCACCGTCGTTCGTTCCGACAGTATCGGCACGATGCGCGCGACGCCAAGTTCGGTCGCTTTTTGCACGATGGTGTCCATCGTTTTTCCTTTCGGAATCGCTTGCATCAAAGAGATGGAACACGGGAGGGGCGGCGAATAATTCTTCTGCAAGACTTCGAGCACGACGTCATGCCGTTGCACCGCGCTCACTCGGCAGTGGAATTCATGTCCGCGCCCATCAAGCACCGCCAGTCGCTCGTCTAGTCGCAACCGCAGCACGTGCAGCGCGTGGTGCGCTTCGCGATCGGACAGTGTCAGGGTCTTGGATCGGCACTGCTCAGGCGGAAGAAAAAAACGGCGCATTGTTCGGCAACTGAAAGGAACGATTCCTCATCCAAAAAACCGTTTGGCTTTTTCAAAGAAGCCGCGGCTCAGTGGATTGACGCTGGCATCGCAAAGTCCGGCGAACTCCTGAAGTTTCGTCCGCTGCGCGTGATTCAGACGCGTCGGCACTTCCACGCTCACGCGCACATGCAAATCGCCCCAGCCGTAGCCTTGGATGTTTTTCACGCCTTTGCCTTTCAAGCGAAAGACCGTGCCTGGTTGCGTCCCCTCCGGCACGCGAATGCTCGCTTTACCGGTAAGCGTCGGCACTTCGATCTCCGCTCCGAGCGCGGCCTGCACGAATTGAACCGGCACTTCGCAAATCAAATCGTCGCCTTCACGCTCGAAAATTTCGTGCGCTTTGACGTGCAACACCACATACAAATCGCCTGGCGGCCCGCCCCGCGAACCGCCCTCGCCATTGCCGTTGGACCGCAGGCGCGTGCCGGTATCGACCCCCGGCGGCACTTTGATTTTGATTTTTGAGCCGCGCTCCTGCCGGCCCGAACCTTCACAAACCCGGCACGGTTTCTCGATGATGCGCCCCGCCCCCTGGCAGCGCGGGCACGTCTGCGCGATGCTGAAAATGCCGCGTGAACTGATCACCTGGCCGCGCCCGCCACATGGCGGACAATTTTTATGCGTGGAACCAGCTTCCGCGCCGGAGCCGTGGCAGCGTTCGCACGAATCCATCTTTGTAACAGAGATTTCCCGTTCGCAACCCAGCGCAGCTTCTTCGAAAGACAACTCCATGTCGTAGCGCAAATCCGCGCCGCGCTCCGGCCCGGCAGGGTCGCGCCGACTCTCGCCAAAAATGTCACCGAAAATGCTGCTGCCGCCACCACCGCCAAAGACTTCGCGGAAAATATCAAACGGATCGTGAAAGCCGCCGCCGCCTCGGGACCGCGCACGCGGGTCAAACGCCGCATGGCCGTATTGATCGTACGCGGCACGCTTCTGCTGGTCGCTGAGAGCTTCGTAGGCTTCACTGAGTTCTTTGAACTTTTCTTCGGCGGCTTTGTCACCGGGATTTTTGTCGGGATGGTATTTGATCGCGAGCTTGCGATAGGATTTTTTGATCTCCTCGTCGCTGGCATCGCGAGCGACACTGAGAACTTCGTAATAATCTCGTTTGGCCATGGCCTGGTTGAAAATCGTTTCGTGCCAGTGAATCGCGCTAAACGGTGAGTTTGTGCAAATGAGCGATTAACCGTCCGGCGTGGGCGGCGCTCATTTGCTCGCGGTAGTGGTTTTTTTTGCGACGACGACTGTCGCCGGTCGCAGCAACCGTTCGCGCAGCTTATAGCCTTTGCGCAACTGCTGCAATACCTGTCCCTCGGCCACGTCCGCCGACTCCTGTTCCGCGACGGCCTCGTGCCAGTTCGGATCGAAGGGCTTGCCACTCGCATCCACTTCTTCGAGGCCGGCGTCTTTTAGCGCGCCGCGAAGCTGGTTGTAAATCATGCCGATGCCAGCTTGCAGAGACTCGTTGGCTGCTTCTTTCGTCGCCGACGCCGCGGCGAGTGCCATGTCAAAATTGTCGAGCACGGGAATGAGTTTTTCGAGCAAGCTTTCGTTGGCAAATTTCCTCGCCTCATCGCGTTCGCGAGTAGCGCGCTTTTTAAAATTCTCAAAGTCCGCCGTTAATCTCACGAAGCGCTCCCAATGCTCGGTGGCCTTCGCGGCTCCGATCTTTAGTCCCTCGACTTGTTCGGCAGTCAAAGCGGGCACGGTTTCGTCCGGGCCTGGCGACGCTTCCACGTCACTCAGTTCGGAAGTTTCTTTATCAATTTCAATTTTATCTTTGCTCATTTTTATTTTGAAAGCGACGGCAAGATTACAACAAGGAGTCCGGTTGAGCAACAGCGTTAGCTACCCCGTCAAATTTGGACAGGTAATCAAGCCATTTCCAGCCGCTCATTCAAAAGAAGATGTTTTATCGCGCGGTTCACCAGCAACCTCCGACGGAACGAGTTGTCAGGGAGGTGCTGGAAATGTTAATCACTCTGTTCATGCGGATATGCGCCAAATGATGGCGCTAAATCGAACTTTATTTGTGACCAAATGTATTGCGCCTCAAGTCGTGGACTCGTTTCACACCTGCCGGCAGAAAACGGAGCCAACCCTCGCGCTGGCCCCGATGCAAGATGTGACCGATCTCCCGTTCATGAGACTGATGGCCCACTATGGCGGGGCTGATTTGTATTTCACAGAATTTTTCCGCGTTCACGCGACTTCGCATTTAGAGCCGTGGATTCTCGAATCGATCGAGAAGAATCCAACCGGGCGACCGATCTTCGCTCAAATGATTGGGAATGACATTCCGTCCCTGGTGCGAACCGCGCGCGAATTGCAGCATTATCCAGTGGCGGGCATCGATTTGAACTTGGGCTGCCCGGCCCCGATTGTTTACCGCAAGTGTGCCGGCGGCGGTTTGTTGCGTGAGCCGGCCCGCGTGGACGCAATCCTCGGCGCATTGCGGAACGTAGTAACGACGAAGTTTACCGTGAAGACGCGGATCGGTTTTGAATCGGTCGATAAATTCGCCGACTTGCTGGAGATTTTTGCCCGCCATTCGCTGGATCTACTCACGGTGCATGGACGTACGGTGGCAGAAATGTACCGCGGCGACGTTCACTACGATGTCATCGCGCGGGCGGTCGAGCAGATGCCGTGTCCGGTGCTCGCCAATGGCAACGTGTCCTCGGCTCGCAAGGCGGCTGAGATTCTCGCCACAACTGGCGCGCGCGGCTTGATGATCGGTCGCGGGGCGATCCGCAATCCCTGGATATTCCGGCAAATCCGCGAACTCGCGTCGGGTGCCACCCCATTTGTTCCGACTGGCCGCGACGTGCTTCAATACGTCAGCGATCTCTTTCACGCAGCCCGGCCGCCAGGCATCAAATCACCGGCCCACGTACAGAAGATGAAAAAGTACATGAACTTTATTGGGTTGGGAATTGATCCAACCGGCACTTTTCTTCATTCGATCCGGCGCGCTGAAACGGAGAATGAATTCTTTGCCATCTGCGCCCGCTATCTCGATCACGACGACCCGATGCGGCTGGAGCCGTTTCCGGTCGCGTTACCAGAATCGGACGTAATGGCAGGCTGCCATCTTTGAGTCCGGGTAGAGCCAGCGTCTTTTTTTGTAATTGCTGCCCGCGCCAGCGCAGGCTGAATCTTGCGCGAACGAAGTGACAACAAATTAACCTCAAATCCGGAGCAAACATATATGCCAACGATGCACGAAGTGGATTACAAGATTTTCGGTGATGACATGCAGTTCGTGGAACTCGAACTAGACCCGATGGAAGCCGCCGTCGCCGAGGCGGGCGGCATGATGTACATGGACGATGGGATTGAAATGGAAACCATTTTTGGCGACGGCTCCCAACAAAACAGCGGCTTTCTCGGCGCGCTCCTCGGCGCCGGCAAACGGTTGCTCACGGGTGAGTCGCTCTTCATGACTGTTTTCCAAAATCACGGCGCCGGGAAAAAGCATGTCGCATTCGGAGCGCCCTACCCTGGCAAAATCATTCCCATCAAGCTCAATGAAATCGGCGGCGAGTTGCTTGCGCAAAAAGATGCGTTCCTTTGTGCCGCCAAAGGCGTCAGCCTCGGCATCGCTTTCACAAAAAGGTTCGGGGCCGGTCTCTTCGGTGGCGAAGGTTTCATCCTGGAAAGATTACAGGGCGACGGGCTGGCCTTTGTCCACGCCGGCGGCACGATCTATCAACGCGACCTCGCCGTGGGTGAAATCATTCGCGTGGATACAGGTTGCATCGTGGCGTTTCAGCCCACGGTCGATTACGACATCCAATACGTTGGCAAGATCAAATCCGCGCTCTTCGGCGGCGAAGGACTTTTCTTCGCCACGCTGCGCGGGCCGGGGCGAATCTGGCTGCAATCTTTGCCGCTGAGTCGATTGGCTGGACGCATCTACGCCGCCGCACCTCAGACTGGGCACGGTGGACGTGAGGAAGGCTCGATACTCGGCGGGCTTGGGCGGTTGATCGACGGCGACAACCGTTGAACAAGTCGCCTAGACTTCCGTCGCAGCCTGGCGTTTCTTGTCCTGTCGCTCCCAGTACCACGCGACCCAGACGCTGACTTCGTAAAGAAACTGCAGCGGAATCGCCATCATCACCTGCGTCAGCACTTCCGGCGTGGTCAACACCGCGCCCAGAACCAAGTTCAAAACGATCATGTAGCGACGGAAACTCGCCAGTTGCGCGTAAGTCAAAATGCCGATGCGCACGAGCATCAGGATGACGAGCGGCATTTCAAAACCCAGCCCCATGCCGAGCATGAATTTGCCGATGAAGCCGGTGTAGAGCTCCGCCGTCCATTGGAACGATTCAAAACCCATCCACTCCGAGTAACGAACCGCCGCCGCCAGCGCCACCGGCATCAGGGCGAAATAGCAGAACGAAACGCCAGCGAGAAAGAGCACCGTCCCGATGCCGAATCCTTGCCGCAAATATTTCTTTTCGTGCAAGCGAAGCGCCGGCAGCACGAATTGTGCGATGAAGTAGATCAGAAACGGCGAGGCCAGCACGATGCCGCCGTAGATCGCGAGCTGGAACGCGACGTAAAAACTGCTCGCCGGTCCCATGTTCAAAATTTTTACGGCGCTCGAAAAAGGAATCTCGACAGAATCACTCGGAATGATGCGCGCGCTCAAGAAGTGATTCGTCCCGACCAGAATCGGCACGATTTCAATCGCCGATGCTCCGTTGGTGCTGAATGGCAGCGAGCCAAGCTGCCCCGGTCCGGGATGGAAGTTACCGATCCAGTTTGTGCCGAAGCGCACCGCGACGGAGGCTTGGCGGGCCGTCAGATTGACCTCCGAGCGCTCCAGCGGCCACTTGAGAATTTTAACGAGATACGGCGAACCCAGCAGACAGATGACGCAACCGATACCCACAGCGGAGACGCACTTCATCAGCGTCCAGCGCAGGTCTTCGAGATGTTCGAGAAAGGATTTTACCGGCCCGCCTTCTTCGTCCTCAAAGTACGGCCGATCCTCTTCGGGATCAGTTGCCATGAATCAGCCCGCTGGAAAACAACTTAAACCTTTGCGGCGGGTGTGGCCGGGCTGGAAGAAGCGCTGCTGGACGGCTCGGTGTGGGCGGCTTGAATCGGCTTCGGTGGAGGCGGCGTGTGATCCTCCTCCATCGCGCGCTGCATCTCGTTCGTGACATCGCTCGTGGCTTTCTTGAACTCTTTGATGCCCTGCCCCAAGCCTTTCGCAAGCTCTGGCAATTTCCGCGCGCCGAACAGCAACAGGATGACCGCAAAAATCAAAATCACTTCCCCGCCACCGAGGTTAAATAACGCGAGTGTTGTATTCATAGTTTTCTTATGTGGCTGAACGTATGTCGGCGGCCGTCATTAGTAAAGGGTCAAAACCCTGCCAGATTAAGACCGCAGCGCACGAATGGGCTTTTAGGGCTTTAGCAGGACGAATTCGTCGCGGCGGTTTTTTGCCCAGGCCGCTTCATCGTGGCTGGGATCCGCCGGCTTGTCTTCGCCATAGCTCATAGTCGTGATTCGATCACCGCCGACGCCCAGCTTGATCAGAAATTCCCGCGCGGACAAAGCACGGCGTTCACCGAGGGAACGATTGTATTCTTCCGTACCCCGTTCGTCGCAATTGCCTTCAATGCGCAGCTTGTTGGCTGGAGTTTGCTTCAACTGGGTGGCGATGTTCTCGAGTTTGCCGGCTTCGCTCGCTTTGATAGCGTAACGATCAAATTCAAAATAAACAGTCTCGTTTCGGAAGGCTTCGCGATCGGCGGTCATGCCGTCAATGATTTCACGCCCCGGTAATGGAGTGTTTCCATCATCAGTTTTTGAGGTGCCTGGTTTTGAAATCGGAGGTGGAACATCTATGATTTTAGGCACGCTCCCGTTGTCTCCGCCGGGACCATTCTTCCCGCCGCCCGGCGTGATTGGACCACCAAGCTCTGGATTAGCTGGTCTTGATCCCGACAGCGGAATTGGAGTGATTGGGCTCTGGGGTCTTTTGCAACCAACGGCACCCACCATGACTGTCACGGCGAGAATCAAGACTCTGAATAATTGCGAACGTTTCATTTTGGTTAAATTCGATTGGGGAATGGTTTGCTATTTAGCCCAACTTGGCTGCGAACAACTTCCCGAAACAAGCGTCGAAATATCCTTGACGTGTTTGGTGGGCACGTCAAGCAAAGACAGACTGCGCCGGCTGTTTTTGCTGCGTTTGGTGAAAATAACCGTCCGCGAATTCGCCGCCCACGATGGATCTTCGCCGGAAACAAGCAGCGACGCCGTGCCGCCATCCGCCGGGATGGTGCAGATTTCAAACCCGCCCATCTGCGCGGTGAACACGATGGTTTTGCCGTCCGGCGACCAATCCGGTTCGCTCGGATTGCTGACGCCATCAGCGCGCAGTCGGCGGATTTCGCCGCCGTCGGCACCGACGCGGCAGAGTGCGCGCGAGCCATTCACGCGCGACACGAAGCAAATCATTTTTCCATCCGGCGACCAACACGGCGAGGACTCGTCTTCGCGCGTGCGCGTGAGTTGCTTCAAATTGCTGCCGTCGAGATTCGCCACGTAAACATCCGGGCTGCCGCCTTTGCTCAGAATCATCGCAACGCGCGTACCGTCCGGCGAAACCGCCGCGCTGGTGTTGAGGCCCGAGTAGCGCGCGACGATTTTACGAGTGCCCGAAGGAAGATCCTGTGAGTAGATGTCCGGGTTGCCCAGCTTGTACGAAGTGTAGCAGAGCATCTGTCGGCCGGGCACCCAGCACGGCGCGGCAACGATGGAACCGTCTTCCGTCGCCGCGTGCGGATTGTGACCGTCGTAGTCAGCCACGTAAATCTCGCTCGTTTTGCCGAAGTCGATCTTGAAGGCAATTTTCGTCTGCGCGATGCCTTTGGTTTTAGTGATCGCCAGAACGATGGCGTCCGCCAGCGCGTGCGCCTGCGTGCGCGGCGACGCCGTGGTGTAGCCGACCGAGAGCAACGAAGCTTTGCTGATGCGATCCGTCACCTGCCCCTGCACGTTTGGGTTGTTGCTGCCGGTGACGTTGAATTGCGCCTGCTCAGGCGCGACGAATTTGAATCCCGCGACTTCGAGATCGAAGCGCAGAACTTGATCCGGTTCGCCGGTGAAGCCGGAGAGTGAAATTGGAATCAGCGGTTTGCCGTCTGTTTCCTTGTCGATGTCAATCGCAGTCGCCGCCCACGTAGTCGTGGAGGAATTGGAAGTCAGCAGCAAGCCAAGCAAGAATCCGATTTGCGAGAGAAGTTGAATTGAGAATTTGTTATTCATCCAAGTGAGCGTTTTGCTTTGAGGTTAAAGTTAAGTTCGAACGAGCGTTGTAAATCTTTCGCACCGTCGGGAAATGGCGGCAGGCGGCGCACGCGATCCAGCACGCGCTGGACCGAATTATCCAGCGATGAAATTTTCGTGAAGCCAGTGATGCGCGACGAGATTATCCGCCCATCGCGCGCGACGGTGATCTCCACTTTGACGGTCGCTTTTTCGTCCGTGACATCGTTTGGCGTTGTCCAGGCCTCCGTGTAAAGCGTCTTGATGGCCTGGCCATAATCTGCGTAAGCCTCACCGCCGGTGCCGCCCAGCGTCTGAATCGTCGTCGAAGGGCCGGTCAGATTTTTGCGGAGCGAGCCGAGGGTTCCCTGCCAGGCCTCACGGGCGGCTTTCTCGGAGCGCGCTTGCGCTTCAGCTTGAGCTTTCGCTTCGGCCTTGGCCTTCTGGGCGACCGCCTGCTCGTTGTTGCGAGTTCCCGGTTTCAAGTCGATGACAACGTCGGGCTTCTTTTTTAACGGCGCGGTGCGTTCGGTGACTTTTGGCGGTGCTTCGTCGATTGGCTCAACTTTTTCCGACTTGGGCTTCGACTTCGGTTTGACTCGCAAATTTTGTTTCGGCGTTGTTTCAACAGGATGCTCAACCGTTTCAATTTGTTTTTCGACCTTGGGCGGCGGCTCCGGTTTCACTTCGGCGACTGGGCTGACTTCGGATGACAGTGGCTTCGTGACGGGCGGCGCAGGCGCAGTGGGTTGAGCAATTTCCTGCGGTTTGGTCGCCGGCTCGCCGCCGCCCGATAGCGCGTCATCAATCAGCTTCCGAGGAATCACTGTGAGCAGTGGCCGGCTCTCGGTGCCGGGTTTCTCCAGTTGCAGGAACGCTGGTCCCAAAAGCAAAATCGCCAGCAGCAGGCCGTGGAGCGCCGCTGAAGCGAGGAAGCACTTTTTTTGCAAGCGGCTCATCTGCGTGAAGGCGGCGCGGTCATTGGCGAAATCTCGGTGATGCCGTTGCGTGTGCAGGCGTCGAATACTGCGGCGACCAACTCCCAACTGGCCCGCTTGTCAGCGCGGACATCGACGATCAGCCGCGGATTGCGTCGATGGGCAGCGACGAGTTCGGCTTCGAGGCTGCTCAATGTCATCGTCCTCTTGTTCAACCGATATTCTCCGCCCACGCTGATTTCGACTGTGCGGATATCGTTCTTGTCGAGTTTGGGCTGGTTGGGCTGGCCGCCGCTCGGCAGATCCATTTTCATGCTGTTTTGCAGCATGGGCGTGGTGATGACGAAAATGATCAGCAGCACGAAGGCCAGATCCAGCAGCGGTGTGATGTTAATGTCACTCAGCGTCACCAGCGGATTGCGTTGAGAAAAGCGGCGCATGTATTATTCAGGGGAAGGAGGATTATAGCGAGACAGCCAGATAATCACCTTGTAACCCACATAAACTGCAACAACGAGAAAGCCAATTTGGAACGGTGCCAGATCCGGGCTGCGCCTGAACAGCCGCTTCGACCATCGCTGCCAAAAACTCCGATGCAAACGCTTGCCGCATTCGACACACGCGCTTGCCGCGCGCAGATTCCGATGGCCGCACTGGTGACAGACGATGTGCAAATGCGAGCCGCATTCGACGCAGCGGCTGGAGTGCGGTTTGTTCTCGTGTCCGCACTTGCCGCACGTCGCCGGCGCGCTGGCAGATGTTCTTTTTGCCGATGGTGGCGTTTCCGCCGGGCGGCTATCCTTCGTCATCTTTCAAAAACTCCGTTTCCATTTTCGACGCCAGTTCCTGCGCGAAGTTGTCCAGCTCCACCGTCAGCACGCGCAGATTATGCACGAGCCAGTTGTAACCAAACATCGAAGGGATGGCGACGAGCAAGCCGGCCACGGTGGTGATCAGCGCGCCTGCCACGCCGGGCGCCATCGTAATCAGATCGGCGTTTCCCTTCTCCGCCACCTGGCCGAAGGCGCTCATCACGCCCCAAACTGTCCCCAGCAGTCCCAGAAAAGGCGCGCCGCTCACCGCGATCGCCAGCAAGATCAACCCCGATTCGAGCTTCAATGACTCTTGCGCCACGGCGCGCTCCAGCGTGCGCTTGACGTGCTCCATGGATTTCAGGGTGATGAATTGCTTCCTCCCTTCGCTGCTGGCGGATCGCAACCGTGTGTCCAATTCGAGGCAGCCCGCCTGATACACGCCGAACAGCGGACAGCCATCGACCTGCACACGGCGATCGTAAACCGCCAGCACATTTTGCTGCGAGCGGAACTCGGCGTCGAAGTATTCGTTCAATTTTTTTGCGCGGCGCATCGAGAGAAATTTTGAAATCATCACCGACCAGGCGATCATCGAAAAACTCACGAGCAAGACAATCACCGCTTTACCTTCGATTGTGGACATGCTCCAGATCTGAACCAGGTTCACATCCGCCCGCGCTGGCGCCGCCGCCAATAAACCAAAGGGAATCATCATCTCAATCAAGTTGCCATTGCCGCACCGCTGGCCAATGGGTGTAACGTCACGCTCCCGATTGGTCAAAGGGTTTCGGAACCGCCGCGTTGTTTTCAAAGAGCGCAAACGGTTCCGTCAAAAAGAGCACCGCTTCGACGCAGGCCAGCCAAATAAATTCGCGCACGCTTGTCGAATTTTTGCATTTGCCCCACTGCTCCGCCATGGCTGCGGATTGCTTGCGCCAATGCCCCGCAAGTTTTTCAATTAACCGTGACAATCCCGTCTCGACTACGGTCATGCCATGAAAACGAATTTAAAACCCGTCGCGCAAGCGGCCGTGCGGAACTTGTCCGCGTCAGCTTCTCGGCGTAAAACCGTGGTAACAACACGCAAACCACTATGAATTTATTCCCGCTGCTGCTTTGTTTCGGCGCGCTGATCTGGTTGATCCGCAGAAGCGCGAAATCGGACGCAGAAACCTCCGCGCTCACCGGGCGCATCGTCACTCTCGAACACAAGTTGCGAAACTTGGAACGGTGCTTTGCGGACGAGGACACCGCAGCGAAAGAAGCGTCGTCCACACGCGCTCCAACCAATGAACACAGTCGTCCAGCGACCGTTTCCCCGGTCACAACGCCGCCGTTCCCTGCTCCGCTTCAGAAAACAGAACCGGTCGCTACGATCATCGCGTTCGCTTCTGCCGGAAATCCGCCCGTGTTGCCACCGTTGATCGAAACGCCGCGGCCCGCCCAGCCTGAGCCGCCGTCTTATTCAGCGACAGGCAATAAGACGTTCGTGGAGACACCCGACGCCTCCATCGATTGGGAACAATTTCTCGGCGTTAAGATGTTCGCCTGGATCGGCGGCCTCGCATTGTTCCTCGGCGTCGCGTTCTTTATCAAATACTCCTTCGAGCACAATTTGATTCGGCCGGAGATTCGCGTCGCGCTCGGCTTCCTCACCGGCATCAGCCTTGTTGTCGCCGGCGTTGTGACGAAACGAAAGGAGTACACTGTCGCCGCGCAGACGTTATGCGCAACCGGCGTCGTGATTTTGTACGCGGTGAGTTTTGCTTGTCACGCCTACTACCACTTCATCGGAAACGCGACGGCCTTTGCGTTGATGAGCGCGATCACCATCGTCGCGTTCACGCTGGCGGCGCGGCTTGATGCCATCGTCGTGGCCGTGCTCGGGTTGGTCGCCGCCTTTCTGACGCCGCCAATGCTTTCGACCGGCGAAGATCGTCCGGGCAGTTTATTCACCTACGTGGCGTTGCTGGATGTCGGCCTCCTCGCGCTGGCATTCAAAAAACGCTGGCACTTTCTCGTCGCGATGGGCGCGGCGGGCACGGTGCTCATCCAAATCGGCTGGGTAGCCAATTTTTTTGCGCCGGAGAAAATCGGCCCGGCGATGATGATCTTCCTCAGCTTCGACGCGCTGTTCGTGCTCGCGTTTTTCGTCGGCGAGAAGTTACGGCAGGCGAATCAATCGCTCACGTCCTCGGCCATTGCTCTGCCCTTCGTCACTCTCGCGTTTATCGGCTACCTGCTGAATCATCCCGCGCTTGGCGCGCAGCCGGGCACCCTCTTCTCATTCATGCTGCTGGCCGATCTTTGCGTCCTCGCCCTCGTGCTCTTGCGAAGCACACTCCATCCCGCGCACCTCGCGGCCGGCGGCGTTTCATTCCTGCTCCTCGCCAACTGGACGAGCGCCTACCTGACACCAGCCACATTGAACTGGGCGCTCGCCGCTTATTTAATCTTCGCGGCGATTCACTCGGCGTTTCCAATTCTTCTCAAACGCTTCCGCCCGGAAATTCCCGGACAACAATTTGGCCACTTGTTTCCGTCCGCGACGCTGCTGCTCATCATGCTTCCGCTGCTCAAGCATCTCGCCGTGAACTGGGCGATTTGGCCCATCGTGCTGCTCGTCGATGCGTTGGCGGTCGGACTCGCGCTGTTCACCGCGTCGCTGCTCTCGGTCGTGGGAGTTTTGCTGCTCACGGGCGTGCTCACGACGCTGTGGATTTTCAAAGTCCCCGCGCAGTTGGACAGCGTCGCGCCGTTGCTGACGATTGTCGGTGGCTTCGCCGTGTTCTTCTTCGCCGTCGGCATGGTTGCAGAAAAAATTCTTGCGAATAAAATTGCCGCTGACGAAGGCGGCTCAAATCAAGACGGCTCCGGCGTGTCCGCCTTTTTCGGAAACGCCAGCGCCAGCCTTTCGGCGACGCTCGCTCAAATAAGCGCTCTGTCCGCGATCTTGCCTTTCTTCCTGTTGATGATGGCGACGGCGCGATTGCCGTTGGCCAACCCTTCGCCGGTCTTCGGCCTTGCGTTCTTCCTCGTGGCATTGCTGCTTGTCCTCGTCCGCGTGGTGAAGTTGGATCTGCTCGCGCCGGTCGCGCTGGCGTGCGCGCTGGGCCTCCAGCACGTCTGGCACGGCGCGCACTTCGCGGTCAGCGCCGCAGCGATTCCTCTCGCGTGGCATCTGGCTTTCCCGGCGGCATTCCTCATTTTTCCATTTTTGTTCCGGGCAGGGTTTATGGATCGCCCCTTGATCTGGGCAACTGCCGCACTGGCCGCGCCATTGCATTTCTTTTTGATTTACCGAACAGTCAGCTTCGGTTTCTCCAATGACTACATGGGCTTGCTGCCAGCCGTGCTTGCGTGTCCGCTGCTCGTGTGCCTCGCGTATTTAACGCGCGTGATCCCGGTTGACCACGCGCAACGCAGCCGTCTGCTCGCCTGGTTCGGTGGTTGCGCGCTGTTCTTCATCACGCTGATTTTTCCAATTCAGTTCGAACGCCAGTGGCTCACGATTTCGTGGGCGCTCGAAGGTGTCGCGCTCGTCTGGCTTTTCCGTCGCGTGCCGCACGCCGGTTTGCGCGCGACCGGCTTCGCGCTGCTCGCCGTCTCTTTCGCGCGGCTCGCGCTGAACGCCGCGGTGCTCGTTTATCACACGCGCGGCGCGTATCCGATTTGGAACTGGTATCTCTACACTTACGGCCTCGTCATCGTGTGCCTGCTCGCTGGCGCGCGACTGTTGGCCACGCCAAAGCACGAACTCATGGGCACGCACACGCCGCCGCTGCTTGACGGCATGGCCGGCCTGCTCGCATTCCTATTGCTCAACATCGAAATCGCAGACTACTTCACCGCGCCGGATGCGGCGTTGAGTTTCCGTTTCTGGGGAAATTTCCAGCGCGACATGGCGTTCTCGATCGGCTGGGCGATGTTTGCTCTCTCGCTGTTGAGCATCGGCATTTGGAAATCCGCCCGCCCCGCGCGCTATGCCAGCATCGCGCTCCTCAGCGTGACGCTGCTCAAACTCTTCGCGCACGATCTTGTGCAACTCGATCCGCTCTATCGCATCGGCGCGTTCATCGGCGTGGCGATTCTTTCCATCCTCGCCTCCGTGCTCTACCAACGGTTCTTCGCCGCCGATGCGCGACGGGAGAATTTGAAAGCGTGAGGAATTCAACGAGGAAGCCGACAGGGAAAACAAACTTCTCTCGGTTACGGTGCGGACTTGGGCTCGTAAAGCCGGCCGAGTTCGAGCAACAAAATTTCCAGCCGCTGAAAATACTCGGCCTCCGGCAGCGTGGCCTTGGCGTCGCGCAGCGTGGCGATGGCGAGTTCCAATTCATCGCGCCGCGCACGCTCCGTTGGCGAAAGTGCCTGCTCCGCCTGGCTGCGAATCAAATGAACTTGATGTGCGCGCACGCCGTCGAGCGCCGCGCCAGTGGCGGATTTTTTCACGGCGCGCACGCCACGAAACCAATCCGCCGGCGTGCCCTGGCCATCGCCGTTGTCGTCAATTAATGGATGCTCCGTCGCCAGCCGGCCTTCGCGCTGATAAAACTCCGCGACACGATGCGACGCGGTGAGAAACGCTTCGAGCAATGAAACTTGTCCGTCCTTGTCGATGTCCGCCTGAGCGTCGCCGATGGCCTCCGAGAGGTATTGGCCAAAGCGCGCGTAGTTCTGTTCGTAGCCGCTGCGGGTCGAGCTCAGGACGACGCGGTTGGTGCCAGCCAGCTTGGCGAGAAACGGCGCGCTGCTCGAAGCCGTGTTGATCACGACGAGCGGACGACGAAACGATTTCAGCCATTCGGCGAGATCCGACGACGTCAAATCCGGGCCGCGCAGATTGAAGCGCGCCTCCTTGCCATCGAACGTGCCGTGCCCGAGCAGCACCAACCACAACCCCCCTGCCCCGTCCTTCGGCTCGTCGCGCAACGTCTTTTCAAGTTGTGCAAGCTGATTGGTTTCGGCGGCATCCTTGGCGCGCAAGATGACGCTGCGGGCGCTTGCGCCGCGCGCCGCCTTCTCCCAAAGCGCCGCTTGTTCCTCAAACTGTTTTCCAAACTCCTCCTCGCCCGGCGCGCCAGTGACGGCAATCACGGTCGGTTGAACGACAATTTCCGACGCGCAAATCGTCGCAACGAACAAATTGCAAACCACCATAATCACCATCAGCAAAACGGCACTGACGGACTTCGTTGTCGCCGCGAAGTTGTGGAGCGCGGATTTGATATCCGCGCGAGTCAGGCATTGGAGCGAAGATATGAACGATGTTTTTCTGCGGCAGCATGGCATTCGCGCGGATGGAAAATCCGCGCTTCCTCCCCTGTCACGCTGCACGCGCCAATCGAACTTCACGCCATTCCTTTCCAGCGGCGCAAGCCCCATTCGCAGATGAAACAACCCAGCGCGAACAAAAACACATCGGCGCGATGCCAGATAGGCTCGCTCCAGCTTTCCGTGATTGGCGCGCTGCGTTTCGGCAGGCTTTGCGTGAACTCGGCGAGGCGGTTCAGCGCGATAACTTCGCCGCCTGTTTTCTTCGCGAGCGATTCAAGCAACGCGCGGTTCGGCCTGAGGCTGCGAAATTCTTCCGCCGCCGGATCGGAACTCCACCCCGCCTCCGCGCTGCCAAGTTCCGCGCCGACGGAATTCGTCACCGTCGCCTCCACGTGGTAGCCGCCCGTTTCGCGCGGAATGAACGTCGCCTCATAAAGCCCTGGCTCGCTCGGCGACGCATCCGCGTTGAGGCGAATTGCGCTCGCCGCGCCCGCGACGCGATTCGTAGCCACGCCTTCGGCCAGACCAAGAATCCGCACGCTCAACGACACAGCGGCGTTGTCGAGCGGCTGAAAAGTTTTATCGCGCACGCGTACTTGCAATCGCATCGCCTGATTCGCGTCGCCGGGAGTCGGCTCGACTTGCATCTCGATGCGCCGAGGCACGTCCGCGACGAGCCAGCGCACCATCTGCCGCCACGCCTTGTCCATGTCGCGATGCGACTCGGCGTCGTGCAAACCCCAATGCCACAAATCGCCGATCATCATCGCCGCGGAACGGCCGCGACCGAACCGCTGCACTGCCAGGGCCGGAAAATTTTTCCCATCCCGGTCGGCCACGTTTGCGATCACGCTCGCGCCCGGCTTCAACTCGCGCACTGCGTTCATGACCAGAAATGGTGGCATCTCATCGATTCTGGTTTTCTCGTCCGATTCGTTGTTGCGCAGGCGCGCCCACGGCTGCAGCCAGCCTTCGCGCGTGAGTGAGAGCCGCACTAATTCCGGCGGCTTGGCTTCGGGAACGCGATCCACGTACACCGGCAGCATGTCGCCGATCGGCGTGCGCTCGTACTTGCCTTCGTGCAAAGACTCCGCGCCGCCCAGCATGAGAAAGCCGCCGCCGCGTTCGGAGACGAATTTCTGCACGAGCGTCATCTGCTCGTGCGTAAAAAATTCCGCCTCGAGGTCGTCGAGGATGATGGCGTGATAGGCGTAGAGTTCCTCGGCCGTCTTGGGAAAACCGCCGCGCAGTTCAAGATCATCCTGCGTGTTCAGCCGTTTGAGCACGGGTTGATCATAACGTTCGATTTCCTCCTTCGACTGGTTGCCGAAGCCGCGAAAGAGCGGGTTGCTCGATTCGCCGACGCGTCCGCGAAATTCAAATTTTGGCTCGCGCTTCGCGATGCGAATGATCGCCGGCAGCTCGATCTGATCATCCTCCTCCACTGCGCGATGCAGGAACTTGTATTCCCAATTCGGCCGGCCCGCGACGTACAACACGCGATACGGGCCGCGCCCGCGATCCACCACCAGCACGCGCTGGTTGTTCGCCAGCGTCGCTTCCGTCGAAAGCTCCGGCTTCTTGAATTGCTCCAACTCCGCTTGCGCCGAAACCCGGAGCCGATAAAACGAAACGCCACTGTGCTCGGGCCGAAACTGCAAATGAAAACTCAACGGGTCGCCGTTGCGCGGCGCGGTAAGCGTTTGTTCGATGACAACTTTATTTTCAGATATTGCACTCGCTGCGCCTGGCTTCGTGGACAATTTTGCTTCCGGCTTGCTGGATTTCTTCTTGAGATCGCCGGACTTAGCCTCGACTTCGCTGACAGCAGAATTTGCGGCCACTTCCAAAAGTTGCGCCACGATTTTTTCGCCTGCGTATCCGGCCGTCTGCACGTCGGCTTGAACAGAAACTGGCGCGTCCTCAAACGCTGATTGCGTCACCGCCACTTTTTGGACAGCAACGTCTTTGATGGCGTCGTCGCGACCGATCACGATCGGATAAACCGGCGGCAGCCCTTTCACATCCAGCGAGCCGTCGGGCAAATCCGTCGCGTTGCCGTCGGTGAACAGCAGCACGCCGGCGATGGGCTGATTTTGAAATCGCTCCGCTAGCGAGCGCAACGCGCCGCCGAGCGCCGTCGAGCGGCCATCGAATTGAAGTTCGGAAAAATCGCGCGTGGCTTGCAGGCGCGAATCGAACGCGTAACGACGAACCTGGAAATCGTCATTGAGCCGCGCGAACCAACCGGCTTTGTCGAGCGTTAACGTCTCGCGCAACTGTTCGCCGCGGCTCTTTGGCTCACCACGATCTTTGATCTGAAGTCCCTGGCTATTATCGGCGACGACGGCGAAAAAATTCGCGCCCGGTCGCGCCCGCTGCCGCAGCCAGCGCGGCTCCAACAGACAAATCAACAACGCGATCAAACCGAGGATTTTCAGCGCGATGCAAAGGCTGTGAATCGCGCGGCCCGCGCCGCCACTTCGATACGCGAAAAAGAGAATGACCAGCGCGGCGACAAGCAATCCCGCTGCTGGCAAGAGCCAGTCGCGTCCCGAAAAAATAATCGTCGCCAACGACATCGGGCCGCATCCTTCCATCACTCCCGCCAAACTGCGAACGTAAATTTTCGCCTCTTCCTTTCACTTGCATTTGATGGCCGCTGTTTCAGCTTGCTGGATTATTCCGTGACTTTAGGATTCGATCCACACTTAGGAACAATTTATGCGACTCACTATTGCCACTTTGCCGGTCATCATGATCACTCTTGCGGGCCTGCTCGGCTCCGCGTCCAAAACGCTCGGAGCGACGCAAACTGTCATTTTTAAAAGCAACTCTTTTACCCCGTCGAGCCTGACTGTGAACGTCGGCGATACCGTGATCTTTAAAAATCAGGGCGGCTCGCATACGGTGACGGGCACGGGCACCGATCCGTTTTGCGGCAATGGGGCAATCTCGACTTCTTGCAGTGTCACGTTTAACACGCCGGGCACTTTCCCGTATCGCTGCCTGTTTCATTCGAGCGGCGGGGCCAATCCGGCGGGGATGGTCGGCTCGGTGACCGTGGTCGCCACGGTGCCTGCGGACAAACCAAACTTGGTGCCGTTTCGCCTGAACGGCTGGACTGCTCCCTTGGTAGTCTCCCGCGCTCCCGGAAATAATATTTCCGACCCCGATTTTTTCGACGATCAAGACATCTGGGTCGATTGGGCGATTGCGAACACCTCCTTGACCGCCGGGATCACCCCGCGCTTTTTCACCGAGTTGGTCATCGATGGTGTATCGAAATCGTCCTGGTTTCACGATGGGCTGACGCCGGACACTTTCAACAAGATTGAAGATTTCAACGCCGGCAAACTCCCGGTGGGCACGCACCAATTCCAACTCGTGACTGATCATACCGGGGTAATCGATGAGTCCAACGAGGCCGATAATACCTTCGAAGTTGACGTTCGGGTCATTCCGACATTCGCGAACCAGCACACCGTGCTGGTGTCCGACTTCAGCTTCAATCCCGCTTCATTAACCGTCCAGAAAGGCGACATCGTTAATTTTCAAATCATCGGAGGAACCCACACCGCGACCGGCACCGGAGCCGATCCCTTCTGTGGCAACAACGCGATCCCAACCGCCTGCCGCGTGACTTTCAACACGGCCGGACTGTTCCCGTACCGTTGCCTGTTCCATTCGAGCGGCGGCGCCAATCCCACGGGCATGATCGGCCAAATCCGCGTGCTCGATCCCGTCCTGGCCGAGCAAGCCGCCAAAGTGGACGGCCCGTATCTCCCCTCGACGAACGCGGTCGTAAGTTACCCCAATCAAACCGTCACGTTTCCCCTGCCCTCCGCCGCGACCTTCTGGCGGCTCCAATCGACGGTGGCGCTGAAGATCACTCAAGTCGAAGTCAAAGCCGCGGCGGTCGTCCTCACGTTCCAGTGAGGTCCGCCGGGGTTATTTCGACGGCGGCTTCAATTTGCCCTTGTGCTTCCACAGGCGGTCTTGCAACTGCGGAAATAATTCCAGCGCATTATCGCGCATGACTTGCTGGCCGATGCGCAGCGCGTCGGATTCGCGCAACTCGTCGCGTTCCACTTTCTCGGCGAGCGCTTCGGCCAGACAACGGCGAGTGAACTCGGTGGCGCCGTAAATGCCCTCGACGTGATGCGCGTCGGCACCCCACATGATGTGGTTGCTCGGCATGACTTCGAGCCACTCTTGATAAGCCCGCTTCGCCATCGTGTAGCTGATCGTCGGCAGCCACACGGAATCGATCCAGACGTGCTTGCTGTGCCGCTGCATGATCGCGCCGGTTTCCCCAACCCACGGATAACCGCCGTGGAACATGATGAACTTTGTGCGCGGATTGGCCTCGATGAGGTCCAACAAGTTCATCGGATTCGAGCCTTGGATGCGCGCGTGGCCGGTGTGGATTTGAAACGGCAACTCAAGTTTCGCACTCAACTCCGCAAGCTGCCACATAACGAAGTCCTCGAACTCCTTCACTTCGGCGTCGGTGAGCTTCGACTTGGGACGGCCATAAACGAGCGCCGCACGTTCCTTCGGCACGCGATCAAATTGCAGCGTGCGCTCGTAAGCGGTCGTGGTCTTGAGGCACACCGCTCCCGCCGCCTTGCCGGCTTTCAGGAAGTGTTCGATGACGGCCAGATAGTCATCCAGCGTCTCGGTCGGCAACTTTTCTTCCCGCGCGTAGCGGAAAGGCGAGTCCACTTCCGCCGCGTATTCCGACGGATGAAAACCGCGCAGCAGGCGGGTCACATTCAGGACCGCGACCCCGAAAGAATAATAGTTCGTGCGCGCAAGCCGGTCCCAATACGGATCGTTGAACATCAGCTCGATGTTGGCGCGCTCGGTGACCACTTCGTAAATCCAATCCTCACTCTGGTAGTTGGCGAAGATGCGGCGGTTCAAGTCGCGCGCCTGCGCATCCGTGATGGCCTCGAAGTCCACGCCGTATAGATCGGTGAACGCGGGCAGTTGGTAGCGATAGAAACTGGTGGCGCGGGCGTTGACGAAATCGTTTTTTGCCTTGGGCCACCAATCGTCGAACCGCCCGTTCGCCGGCCAGCTCGTGACCGGATTGATCCAGGTAAAGTAGCTGCTGTTCCAAAGCGAGAACAGCGTCATCCCGACGCCTGCCTCCGTGCGCACCGAGCCTTGCAGGATGGCGAAGGGCTTCAGGTGGTCGTGCGTGTCGATGGCCGGCACGCGGTCGAGGTGCGATTTAATGCGGCGGAAGGTGTCGGTCTGTTTTACATCGAGCGATTCCGCCGCACAGGCGATGCTGATGAACGCGGCAAAAAGCAGGCAGTGAAATTTCATGCGCGGAATTTAAGCGGAATCGTCGGAGGCACTCAACAGGTTTGGTCCATTCGCCGGGAGCGGATTGGGCCACGTGCGCAAATTAGTTTTTTGCAGACTTTCGGGCCGGAGGCGACCAGCCCGAAGGGCGAAAGAAAATAACCCAGCGAATCATCGCTGGGATGACGAGACCGAAAAAATGCAAGTCCCGGAGGGACGACAGAACGCGGGCGTTTGAAGAAAAAGCTCGTTCGTCCCTGCGGGACTGATGTGGCTGGGGTCGCGCCCCACAGCGATAAATCGCTGGGCTATTCTCGATCGTCCCTGCGGGACTCAGTTGCCTGAACCGACCACGATGCAAAACCCGATGTGCGCCTGAGCAAGTCTCATTGTTTCAATTTTCTGGCAATTGAGTTTGGCATCCAAGAAGATGCCGCGATGTATCCACTTCGCGAAGCAAAACGAATCTGGCTGGCACTTGCCGGCCTCCTGACTCTGGTTGTTGGTAGCCAGGCCGCCGAGCCGACGACGGTTGATCCGTTTGCCCCGGATCATGTCCTGGACATTTCCATCACTCTGCCGGCTGCTGAATGGGAACGCATGCGCAACCAAGCGCGGGATCCGGCCCTGGAGTTCAGCAAGGATCGACTCGAACACACTGCGGAACGGCCTTACTCGTGGTTCGAAGGCGAGGTCACCATCGACGGCGTGCGTTTCGCCAAAGTCGGCGTGCGCAAACGGGGATTCTTCGGATCGAGCAGCAAGGATCGTCCGGCGCTTAACATCGATCTGGCCCATTTTAAGAAGAAGAACCAGTTCGGCGGAGTGAAGCGCCTCAAGCTCCATAACAACCAACAGGATCCATCGCAGGTTCGGCAGGCGCTCGCCTATCAAGTATTCACGGCGGCCGGCGTGCCCGCGCCGCGCTGCAACTTTGCGCGAGTGAAAATCAACGGCCACGATCTCGGCACCTACTCGCACATCGACCGCATCGACGATGAGTTTCTCGACCGGCACTTCGACAATCACAAAGGAAATCTTTACGAAGCGGCTTTGAGCGATTTTCGCCCCGGCTGGATCGAAACTTTCCAGAAGAAGAACGAGAACGGGCAGGCAAGCCGGGCGGAGTTGACCGCCGTGGCGGAGGCGTTGCAGAGCAAGGATGCCGAACTGCTGGAGAAGCTGGGCCGCGCGCTGGACGTGGACGCATTCATCAACTTCTGGGCGGTGGAGAGCCTTATCAATCATTGGGATGGCTTCGCGGGGCATCAGAACAACACTTTCATTTATCATGACCCGAAGTCCGGGAAGCTGCGCTTCATCCCGTGGGGGCCGGACGCGACGTTTGGCAGCACGCACTCTTTCGTGCCTTTCCAACCGCCCGCTTTGGTCCTGGCGGTCAGCACCCTGACGCGCCGCCTCTACAACCATCCCGAGACCCAAGAGCGTTATCGCCGGCGCATGAAAGAGCTGCTGACGACGGTCTGGAACGAGAAGAAACTGCAGGCCGAAGTGGATCGCATGGAAAACCTGCTGCGCGGAAGTGTATCCTTGCCCGAACCGATGGTGAAAAGATCTCTCGCCGGGGTGAGGAAATTTATCGCGAGCCGCCGGTCAGCCATCGAAGCGGAGCTCGCTCAACCAGCCCAAGCCTGGAATTATCCTTTGAGGCGGGCCGTTGTTTTTGAAGACGTGGCCAAGGCCAAAGTAAGTTTCTCGACCACCTGGACGACGAATTTTTTCCGCCCGCCCGGAAATTACGGCACGGCGCAAGTCGAGCTCGATTTTTATGGTCGCCACTATTCTGGGACATTTACCGAACTCAGAGCGGGTCCGGACATGAGAACTCCGGGCAACGCCAGCGTCGTGCTGACCGGTTCTTTCACCGGAGTGTCAGTGCCGATCCATCTGGCGATCAGCACACCCGCCAAGTTGTTTCGGAGCGGCACTCAAGCATTCAAACCCAATGAAACCGGCGTCACGTTGCTCGCCGGGCATTTCGAGCAGGATGATTTCCGGCTCCTGGCATTTTCCAGCACCGGCAACTTGAATCTGAAGCAAACCGGCATGGCCGAGGGCGCGCCGGTGGCGGGAGAATTCGAGGGCAACCTCGGCATGCTTCCTTGGGAAGACTTTGATTTGAAGGTCTTGAAATCAGCGATAGCGGAGAAAAAGTAACGGCGAGTGACTAAGCTGCGGACCGATGATTCGGAACATTATCTTCGATTGGTCGGGGACGTTGGTGGATGATTTGCCGGCCGTCTGGAAAGCGATCAATCATGTCTTCGTGCGCTCCGGGAAGGAGCCGTTCACACTCGAAAATTTTCGCCAGGAAATCTGTCTCCCGATTCAGAAATTTTTCGATCAGCATCCGCCGGGCGTTTCGATGGCGCAGGTGCAGGAATGGTTCCATGAGCGCTTCCGACAGGTGCAGGACGAGGTGGAGCCGCTGCCGCACGCACGGCCGTTTCTGGAACTCTGTCGTGAGCGGAAGATCAGGACGTTTCTGTTGAGCGCGCTTCCCGCAGTTCACTACGAGCCGCAGGCGGAGCGGACCGGTTTCGGAGCGTTCATCGGGCGTCCGTATCTCGGCGTGCCGGACAAACGGCCCGCCATCCTGGAGCTGCTCAAGGAGAATCAACTGGCACCGGTGGAGACGCTCTTCATCGGTGACATGCAGCATGACATCGAAACCGCAAAACATGGCGGCGTGTTTTCGTGCGCGGTGCTCACCGGTTACTCGCGGCGGGAACAATTGCAAACGAGCGGGCCTGATCTGATGGTGGCACATCTCGAGGAACTGCGCGACGTGCTCGAGGCGAATGATTGGGTTTTCACATGACGGCCGACGACCAGGAACGCGCCGTCGCTGTCTCCGCCGCGGATCGATTCAAAGGTTCAGTGTGAATGTTTTAGGGAACGCTCACGCCAGTCCTCCCAGCGGATGAGAGCGGTTGAGAGTTTCACCAATTAACCTGAGAATTGCGCCGTGATGGACATCACCTGAGGAAATCCAGCAGCGAGATTTGCAGCATGGTGCTGCCGCTTTGGAGAGCAGCTTTATAGGCGGTCTGGCTTTCGTTGAGCCGAACCAGCGTCTGCGCCATGTCCGCGTCCACTTCCTTGGAAACCAGCGTTTCAATGGACTGCCCGCGGTTTTGGTGGATGGTCGCCGAGTCATTGAGCCGGCTTTGGGTAGCCCCGGTCTCACCGACGTGGTATAGGAAGTTATCCTCGTCCTTGGCCAACTGCGCCTGGTCTTGCGCGGAGATGGATTTGGTGTCGCCCGCTTGCAGGTGCTTTTGCAAATCGATCAAGTGTTGGAAAAAGTCCGCCCCGGTGCGGCTGTCGGAAATCAACCCGCGCGGCCCGCTGCCAGTGGTGTTGGCGCCGACGGTAAACGCGGCGACGGTGACTCCTTTGGCGATTTCCGCGTGGGCTAGCTGATCGTTGCCCTGATAGGTGACGCCCGTGATCTGGCCACTCGAATCCATGGTCGCCGCGAACGGCGGCGTGTTGCTCTTGGTGCCCGCAAACATGTAATCGCCGTGGTGCTGCGAGTTGGCGTATTGCACAGCGGCTTGAATCAATTGCGAAATTTCGGTGGCGTAAGTTTTGAGTTCGAGCGGCGACTTAATGCCATCCGCCAAGGTGGCGATTTCCCCGGCGCGATCGGAAACTTGTTTGAGCTGTTTGATGACCGCGAACGAGGCATTGCTCTGCTCTTGCAGCGTAGCGATGTTGCTGCGGTATTGTTGGAGCGCCTTGCTCTCCGTCTGCAAATCCATGACGCGCCGCATCGCCGAAGGATCGTCCTCGGGCAACTGGATGCGCTGGCCGGTCGCCGCCTGGTTTTGCAAGCGGTTCTGTTGGGTGGCCAGGTTGTTCAATTGAGTGACCAAGCTGTCCGGAAAAGTGTTGGCAGTTACACGCATGGCAAGTTCCTCATTCGGTTGGGCGCGCTCGCGCGCCGGTTATTGTTTCATCATCAGCACGGTGTCCAACATTTGGTCGATGGTGGTGATCAATTTCGCCGACGCGGCAAAGGCTTTCTGATACTTCATCAAATCGGTCATCTCGTCGTCCAAAGAAACGCCGCTCAAGGAATCGCGTTGCCGGAGGAGAAGGCTTTGCACGGCCTGCTGGCTGCCCACGTCGCTGTTCGCGCGCGCCAAATCCTCACCCATCGCGGCCACGGTTTTTTGGTAGCTTTGACTGAAGGTCTGGTTATTCAGTGCAGCCTGACTTGCGTCGGCGAGCTGGGCCAGCTTGAGTGCGACGGTGTTGTCCCCCACGACTCCGGTCGTGCCGCTGGCCTGGATCAACGATGGATCGACAACGAGCGCGTTGTTGACCTGGATGCTCCCGGCGTCCGTGCCGACGAAAAAATTTGCTCCCGTCGAGCCGGTCAAGCTGAAGCCGCCTTGATGGATGGCGTTGACCTGGCTAATGATCGTCGTCGCGAGGGTATTGAGATCCTTTTGCATGTTGGCGACCGTGCCATCCCGCGCGTCGATGGTTCCCGCCAGACCGCCATTGCCTGAAAGCGACAATGCGCTCTGGCTCGTTTGTGAGCGCACCATAAAGCTGCCTCCGCCGGCATCGTACGCTTCGAGTTGATCCAACACCTTGCCGCCGGTCACCATCGCCACGCCGCCGATGGTGATATCAACGTCGCCCGCGGCAGTAGGAGTGGTCTGCATGGGAACCAATTTGGAGAGCGCTTCAATCTTCGCCTGACGTTCATCGCGCAAATCGTTGGCCTGCCCCGTCGCGCCGGATTCCGTGGTGATGATTTTGTCGTTCAGGTTGGCAATTTGTCCAATGAGTTGATTGGCCGCGCCCACGTCACTGCGCAGGGTGTCATCGAGGTAAGTGCGCAATTGAGTCAGCCGCTGATTCACTTGATTGAATTCGTTGGCCAGCCCCTGCGCTTTTTGCGTCAAGACCTGCCGTTCCGCCAGAGAAGTGGGACTGGTGGCGACACTTTGAAAACTGGCGAACAAATCCGACAGCCCTTCGTCAATCGTTTGCTGGGCGCCGACGCCTTGCGCCGCATTCGCGCTGTTCGCCCCGGCGTAATTGCGGTCAATCTGCTGCCCGAGGTTCGACTCCGCGTACTGTAGCGCGGCCTGCTTCTTCTCCTGGAAGCCCATCACGCTCAATTCGGATTGAATCTGCTGGTCCATCAGCACATTGCGCATCTGCTCGATGCCCGAAACATCCGCACCATTGCCCTGCGGCCCGATGGCCGTGGATACTGTGCTCCCGGTTTCGATGACCACGCGCTGGCGCGAGTAGGCGGGGTTGTTGACATTGGCCAGATTATGCCCCGCGACTTCAATCCCCTGCTGCTGAGTCTGCAAGGAGCGCTGACCGAGACTCAAAGTTCCAAAAAGGCCGAGCATGATAAATTGGGCGTTGAAAGATTAGGCCGCAGTTTCAACCAACCGCTTCGTAAAGAATCCGGCTGGGCAGCGGTGGCGCAAGCAAACCGCCGGTTTCGTTGTAAGTCGTGGTGCGTCCCATTGGCACGAGCGTTGCGATGAGCCGTTGCAGCAGATCCATCGAACGACTGAGCAACAGGTGATTCTGCCGCGCCCGCTGGCGCACGCGCGCGAGCAGTTCGTTGTTCTCGTCCACCAGCGCCTTGAGCAGCGGCCGGTAGTCTGCCGGCAGGGCGCGAAACAAATCCGCAAACGCCACCCCCGCCGGGAGGGCAACGGCTCGCGCCAGCTCCTGCAGGTGGCGCTCTCGCTGAGCGCGCGCGGCCTGGATGACGCCGCTCTGCGTGTTGATGGCCGCAACCGTCCGCAAAAGTTCATCCGGCGCGCGTGACACGACCAATTCCTGCTGGTGGTCCAGCAACGCCAGCATCTCGCCGTATTGCTTCAATTCGTCACGCAATGCATCGATCAATTCGTTTAGTTCACCTGTCATGGGATAAGAGATTCGAGTTTCGCTAATCATCGGAAACACTTTCAGCCAACGCTTTTGTCCCCGCCAGTTGGGCTCCCAATTGGCGCGCCAGTGACTGGCCCAGGCCAAGTCCACCCGCGCCCTTGCTCGTCATCGCGTCGGCGAGCTGGGCCGTGGCGAGGTCTTCGTAAATGCCATTCACCGTGGAACTCTTTTTGTCAGTGACCGCGCCGGAAACGGCGTGGGCGCTCTGCAGGATTTGCCGCAACAGCAGCGCCTCGAACTGTCGGCTTACTTCCTCGATTTTCGCCGTCTCGTTCACCTGCCCATCGCGCGCCAACTGATCCAACGAAAGTTCGCTGGCTTTCACCACGCGGATGGGAGAGGCAATTTCCATGCTATTGCGGGATCAGTTCGGCCTGCAAAGCGCCGGCTTGTTTCATCGCCTGGAAAATCGACATCATGTCGCGCGGCGAAACCCCCAGCGCGTTCAAAGCCGAGGCCACTTTCTCGACAGTCGGCAGTTCGGGAATCGCCACCAGCTTCGATTTTTTTTCATCGGCCTTGGTATCTGTGCGCGGCGTCACGACGGTTGCGCCGGTTTGACTGAGTGGGGCGGGCTGCGAAACATCCAGTGAGGATGCGACGGTGATCGTAAGATTGCCATGCGCCACGGCGCAGTGCGAAATGCGCACGCCGGCAGTGGCCACGATCGTGCCCGTGCGCTCGTTGAAGATCACGCGCGCCGGCGTGTCGGTCGTGACTTCGATGGCTTCGAGCCGCGCGATGAAATCCACTGGCATCGCCGCGTGTCCTTCCGGGAGACGCACGCGCACCGAGGTTTTGTCGAGCGCCTGCGCGCTGGCGGCAAATTTTGCGTTGATGGCCGACGCGATCACCGACGCTGAGGTGAAGTCCGGCTGGCGCAGCAGCAACTCCAAAAAGTTGTCATGCACAATCGTCGCGGGAATTTCCTTCACGACGGTGGCGCCGTTGACAATTTGCGCCGCCGTTGGATGATTCTTCTGCACGGTAGCGCCACCGCCACCGCCGGTCCCCGCGGAAAATCCCCCAACGTATAGCGGCCCTTGCGCGAGCGCATAGGTTTTGCCATTGACTCCCCGCAGCTCCGTTTGCATGAGCACCCCGCCGTTCAAACTTTTCGCGTCCCCAAGTGATGCCACTGTCACATCAATCACGCTGCCAATCTTGGCAAACGGCGGAATTTTCGCCGTCACAGTGACGAAGGCAATGTTCTTGGACGAAAGCGTGCCGCCGGGAAGCGTGATGCCGTTGGCTTGGAGCAAATTTGCGGCGGCCTGAACCGTGTACGTCGGATCCTTGTCGCCGTCGCCCGCCAGACCCGTCACCAATCCGGTGCCAAACAATTGATTCGCATCCGCCCCCGCGATGTCCACCAAGTCCTTGATGCGTGCGCCACTGCCCGCAGCGCTTAACGGTTGAACACTTTGCGTGCCGCCGAGCAGCCAAGCTCCTAGCAGCAGGACGCGAATTGGGACGAAATTAAGCGCGGCAATTCTTGGCGGAAGCTTCGCGACGGGAGTGGAAGCCCTGAATCCGGCAAGCGGAAGCCAATTTCTTTTATGAGTCACGACGACCATGTGAAAAACGGTTTCGAGAATTCTGGATGAATTCAAAACGGAGTGGCTTTGTCCCAGATGCGACTGAACCAGCCCTTTTTTTGTGTCGAGGTCACGGCACCCTTGGAAACGAAGCTGATGGTCGCATCGGCGACGTTGTAACTGTAGATCGTATTGTTCCCCGCGATGTCCTCCTGCCGCACGACTCCGCGCAGGATGATGTCTTGCGTCTCGCCGCTGAACGCACTGCGCCGCGTGCCTTCGATCACGAGATTGCCCTTGGGCAATCGGTCGATCACGCGCACAGCGATTTTGGCGATGATCTTCTCCGAGTTGTTAATTTGTCCGCCGCCGCTGAAATCATTCTTCGAGTCGAACTTGAGCGCTGGATATTTCCCGCCCTTGGTCAACAAACCGCTGGCCGTTGGACCGAACAAAAAACTCGCGATGCTCGCGTCCACGCCGGACGTTTTGGAAGTCTTGGTCGTGTTGTCCTTGGTCGTCGAATTATTCTCCTGCACGATGATCGTGAGGATGTCCCCCACGCCGGTCGCGCGCTTGTCGGCGATGAGGGGCCTGGACGAATCCTCCCGCCACAATGTGTCGGCTTGGAGTGAAGTGGCGGTGACCAGTTGCGCGAGAATGGCCGCGCCCCCGATTTTATAGAGCGATGAGAATGGATTGTTCATTTTGGACCTTGCCGCGGAATTCGCGTTTGGATTGTGGATTGCGCACTCGAATGATTTGCCCCGCGACGCCGTCTTCCAGCACTTCAACGCGCAACGAAACTTCGAGCAGGCCATCCTGCAATGAAGCTTCGATGAGATCGCCCCGGCGGATGACCGGGCGCGGCCGCACGGAGCGCGTCAACAATGGCGCGCCCTCCTGGATATTTTCGGCGAGTTCCAGCGAGACACTCGCCGGCAGCGCTCCGAGCGCGTCGCGCAATACCAGCACGTCGCGCCGCTGGCGCGTGAGGTTCGATTCGCTCAAAAGCTCGCCGCGTTTCAACACGGTTTGCGCCACCCAGACTTCACGCCAAATGTAAACATGCGCCGCTACCTGCCAGGTGCCCAGCAATTCGCGCCCATGCCGGAGTTCAAACCGAAGCGTCATGCTCGGAGTCGGGCCACTGGTTGGAAGATCGAGAAAATTCAGAACGAACGAATCATCGGCAATCGTCGCCGTGGGCCACGGACGCGCAAAGCGCAATTCCACTTCGCCTTTGTCACGCGTGACCTCCTTTTGTAACGCCACGGTCAGAAGCTGTTTGATTTCCGCTTCGTCCAGCGTTCGCGCCCGGCGCGTGACTCGCACACGATCGGCGCCTGTCCATCGAATGGCCGGCGATTCCAAAGAACTCTTGCGCAATAACGCCTGAATTTCCGTCACCGTTAGTGTAACGGCCTGGCCGAATGCCGGCGCGTCAGCCAGCCGGAGGACAGGCAGTTCCGGCGCAACTTCCGCCGCCAATACTTGCGACAAAAAAATCCCTTCCGCGTTGACCGTGGTGTTGGTGCGCAGAAGAAAAGCGGAGGGTTCAGCCGCAAAGCAGGGACGGGCGAACCCTCCGCCAATGTAGGTGGGAATTAGGAGTATGGAGCAGAAAGTAAACGCCCACCGCCAGCCAGCCATTTCGTTGACGGCGCTTGAGTGAGATTGAGTCGGAACAATCATGATGAACGTCGCTCAGGAGCGCTTGAGATTGTCAGCCATCGCCATCATTTCATCAGCGGACTGGACGGCCTTGGAGTTCACTTCGTAGGCCCGCTGCGCGACGATGAGGTTGATCATTTCCTCGACGACTTTGACATTGGAGCGTTCGAGATAGCCCTGCCGAATCGAACCAAAACCATTTTCGTTGGGATTGCCGGAAAGCGCCTGGCCGGAAGCAAGCGATTCCTTGTAGAGGTTGCCGCCCAAACTGTCGAGGCCGCCGGGATTGGAAAAACGATACAATTGCAACCGGCCGGGGCTCGTCGTGCCCGAGGCGTTTTTGGCCGTCACTTCACCGCTCGATGAAATCGTCAGACTGGTGCCGGGCTGAATCGCGCCGATGCCGCCGAGCAACGGATAGCCGTCCGTCGTGATAAGCGCGCCGTCCTTGGATAACTTGAATCCACCGTCGCGCGTGTAAGCCTCGCCCTGTCCGTTGGGCAACTGAATCTTGAAAAATCCGTCTCCCTGGATGGACATATCCTTCTCTTCGCCAGTCGAGTAAAACTCGCCATTGGTAAAAACCTTGGGCGTCGCCACCAGATTCGTCCCATGACCAATTTGCAAACTCGTCGGCACCTGGTTGCCCCCGCCCTGATCCGCGCCGGCGGCGCGTGTGGTTTCGTAAAGAATATCCTGAAACTCGGTCTTGGATTTTTTGAACCCGGTGGTGTTGACGTTCGCCAGGTTGTTCGCGATGACGTCGAGGTTGGACTGCTGGGCCTGCATGCCCCCGGCGGCGGAATAAAGTGCGCGCAACATAATGGTCAGCTCGGATTGCCCAGCTCGCTGATCACGCGGCCCATGCGTTCATCCTGATTCTGGATGAGGCGTTGATTCGCCTCGTACTGCCGCATGGCGGAAATCAAATTCACCATCTCCGCGCTGGTGGAAGTGTTCGCGTTTTCAAGGTAGCCCGCGCGCAGGCTGGGGAATGGCACTTCGGTAACTTTCGCCTTGGGGCTTTCGGACAAAAAGAACCCGCTTCCCAGCGAAGTCAGCGCCTGCGGGTCGTCCACATCGACAACTTTGATCTGCCCCAGGAAATCGCTGCCCTGGCTGATCGCGCCCGTGCTGGAAATCGAAATGGGACCGCCTTTGCCAGGATCAAATTGCACCGGCCCATTACTGCTCATCACGAGATAACCTTGCTTGGTCGTCAACTGTCCTTGGGCGTTTTGCTGGAACTCGCCATCGCGCGTCAGCGCGCGTGTGCCGTTAGGCAGTTGCACTTCGAAAAAACCCGGCCCTTCAATCGCAACGTCGGTCGGATTTCCGGTGCTCTTCATCTCGCCCGCGCGAAAATTCGTCATCACCTTGGCCGACGGCAGCGAGTAACGGGTTTCCGCCGAAGTGGATTTCATCAGCCCACCTTGAATTGCGCCAAACGAAAGCTCCTGCTTCTTAAAGCCAGGAATCCCGCTCGACGCGAGGTTCTCGGCAATCGCCTCCTGCCAGCGCGAATTCGCGTTCAACGCAGCAGCGGCTTGGAAAAGACTGACATTCATCGAGGCAAACTTAGCAATGCCTATGCCACCACCGAAAAATCGCGGGATTCGCCATATTTCGCGCCATGCGCCGCCGGAAAGCTGGCAAAGCCTGCCCGCTCCCGGCAATTTCAGCCTGCACTTTTTGCCGCCTTCACCCCACGTTCTGCTTGGCCCTCGGTCGCGCGTGCGGCTTTGGGCTTGCGGCCTGATCCGGCGTTGAACATATTTTTCAGGCAAAATCATGCTGTCGTTTTCGCGCCAATGGATTAGCGGGTTAGCCGTGCTCGGTGTGTTGAAAATGCTCGCCGCCGAGAAGTCTGCGCCGCCAACGCCGGCGCAACTCGCCCAGCTTCCACCCGCCGCCAAGCTCACCATCGATTTCGCGCGCGACATCCAGCCGCTGTTCATCGAAAACTGTCTCAAATGTCACGGCCCGGAAAAACAAAAGTCCGGGTTGCGGCTGGATGTGAAAACGGACGCACTACGCGGCGGCGATTCGGGTTTGGTGATTGTGCCTGGCAAGAGCGCCGAGAGCGCGCTCATCCATCTCGTCGCCGGACTTGACGCCGACAAAATCATGCCGCCCAAAGGCGAACGCCTGACGCCGCTACAAATCGGTTTGCTACGCGCGTGGATCGATCAAGGCGCGAATTGGCCCGACAGCTTGGCCGTAATTTCCACCCCGGCTTCAACGAATCAACATTGGGCGTTCCAAGCGCCCCTGCGCCGCGAACCGCAGCCAGTTAAAAACTCTGCCTGGGTTCGCAACGCCATTGATCAATTCGTGCTCGCTCGTTTGGAGAACGAGAAAATCAAACCTTCGCCCGAAGCCGCGCGCACGACGTTGATTCGCCGGCTCTCGCTCGATCTCACCGGCCTGCCGCCGACGCCTGCCGAAGTGAAGGCATTCTTGAACGACCCGCGCCCCGACGTTTACGAGCGGCTGGTGGATCGTTTGCTGGCGTCGCCACATTTCGGCGAGCAATGGGCGCGGCACTGGCTCGACCTTGCACGCTACGCCGACACCGACGGCTACGAAAAAGATTATTATCGTCCGCACGCCTGGCGTTGGCGCGATTGGGTTATCAATTCAATCAATCACGATCAACCGTTCGATGAATTCACTCGCGATCAAATCGCTGGCGATCTGCTGCCAAACGCGAGCCTCGATCAACGCGTCGCCACCGGCTTTCATCGCAACACGTTGCTCAACCGCGAGGGCGGCGTGGACATCGAGGAAGATCGTTGCAAAATCGTTGTCGATCGCGTGAGTACCGTCGGCGCGACGTGGCTCGGCCTCACAGTTGGCTGCGCGGAATGTCACTCGCACAAATACGATCCCATTTCGCAAAAAGAATTTTACCAGCTCTACGCGTTTTTCAACTCGACCGACGACCGCGACATCCGCGCGCCCCTGCCGGAGCAACTCGACAACGTGCGCCAGCAAGAATCCAAACTCGACGTTGCCAAGAAAAAATACGCCGCCACCCTCACTCCCGAAGTCAATGAATGGGCGAAGCAGATCGCCGCGCTGCCGGAGATTTGGTTCACGCCCGCGCAGGCGGATTACGATTTGCCCACGTTCGGCGCAAACAACGGCGCGAATCTTTATCCGCAAGAGGACGGCTCGTTTCTTGTCACCGGAATGATCGAGAACAAGACGCACTACATCATGATGCTGAACACGCGGCTCAAAGGCATCACCGGCATCCGAGTGGAAGCGATGACCGACGAAATGTTACCCCAGCTCGGCCCCGGCTGGTCGGCGAATGGAAATTTTGTGCTGACCGAAGTCTATGTCGAGTCGGCGTCGTTGAAGGACATGAGCAACTTGAAGTCAAATGCGCTGCAAAGCGCCGTCGCGGATTATTCGCAGCCGGGCTTTCCGATCAACGAAACCATCGACGGCGTGTTGACCAACGGCGGCTGGGCCGTCGATATGCCCGGCCTGCCGATGCACGCGGTTGATCGTTGCGCGGTTTTTACGACCCAGGGCGACATCGGCTACGACGCGGGCACGCGCCTCAAAGTGAGCCTCGTCCAAAATCGCGGCCAGAGCCACACGCTCGGACGGGTGCGCGTGACGTACACGACCGCGCCACGCGAATCGCTCGCCGCCCAAGCCGTGCCACAGCGCATTCGTGACTTGGCAAAGATTCCAGAACAAAGCCGCACGCTCGATCAACGCGTCACGCTCAAGCGCTACTACGATGCGACGTTTCGCGCGGATTCGCCGGCGCTCGCCGAATACACGGCGGCGATGACCGAATCGCCGGGCGTCAAAGGCGAAGTGCAGACGCAGACTTTGGCCGAGCGACGCACGCTGCGCGCGACGCACATCCATGTCCGCGGAAATTTTCTCGACCACGGACCGGAAGTGAAAGCTGGCGTTCTCACCGCGCTGCACGCCTTCAAACCTCGCAACGCGGCCACGGGCGCTGACCGCGTCGATCTCGCGAACTGGCTGACTTCGCCGGAAAATCCGCTCACCGCGCGCGTCACGGTGAATCACTTGTGGCGGCAACTTTTCGGACAAGGCCTCGTCGCGACGATGGCTGACTTCGGCTCGCAAGGCGACAAACCGACGCATCCGGAGTTGCTCGACTGGCTGGCGACTGAGTTCATCAAACAAAAATGGAGTCGCAAGGCCATGATCAAACTCATCGTGACCTCCGCCGCATATCGACAGGCTTCCGACCAACGAGAAGATTTACTTGCCCACGACGCGAAGAACAAATTGCTGGCGCGGCAAAATCGCTTCCGGCTCTCCGCGGAGAACGCGCGCGATCAATACCTCGCCGCCAGCGGTCTGCTGGACGAGCGCATCGGCGGCGGCAGCGTCGATGTTGCTTCCAAGCGGCGCGGACTTTACCTCAAATTCATCCGCGCTTTTCCCGAGTACATGCTCACGACCTTCGACGCGCCCGCCTCAACGCAAGCCTGCCCCATGCGCGAACGTTCGAACACACCGTTGCAGGCGCTCACGCTGCTCAATGACAAACTTTTCTTCCAATGCGCGCAGGCGCTCGCCCAACGCGCGCTTCGCGAAACCGCCGGCGACAACACCAATCGCATCGCGCACGCCTTTCAGCTCTGCACGGCGCGTTCTCCGACCACGGATGAACTTGCGGATTTAGCCGCCCTGCTCCACCAGCTTCACCGCGCGTACGAAGCAGAGCCGCAGCTTGCCGAAAAAATTGCCGGTGCAATAAAAGTCGAAAACACTTCGTCGCCCGAATTCGCCGCCTGGACCGTGCTGGCCCGCACGATTTTGAATCTGGACGAAGTCATCACCCGCGAATGAATTCCGAACGGCGGCGACGCAACACGACACAGTCGCCGCTTTCGATTGAGCGGTCGTAGTCGGCTTGAGATTCGTGGACGGTGCGATGCGGAAGCCAAAAGTTGATGACGCGCGGGAAGTTCGTCGACGGGCCTTCGTGCAGATGATCGTCCTGTCCCTTGAGCCACTTGTTAAAGAACGAGAGCGCATAAGCGTTGATCGTCCGGACGGCCTCTAGGTTGGTGGCCGGCGGATAGCTGCTGAAGATGACGCCGCTGGAGAATGTAGCGTGGTCGGTGTTGCTGATCTGGAACAAGACCGCGTTCGTTTTTGAGGGGGCGAACACTTCCTGATCCGCGGTAAAGTAAGCCGGGTCCTTGGTCTCGATCATAGTCATGGATGGTTTCGAAAAGCCTCGGAAATCCTCTCCCCCGTAGCCGGAGTCCAACAGAACGACGGCTTTACATCGGGCGTCCTGCTGCCCCAGGTTGGCGACCGCGGTGCCGCCCGACGACATCCCCATCGCACCTATCTTGTCGAGGCCAAGCCGCCCTGCGAATCGCGCGTCGGTCTGGTTCCAGTTCGTCAGTTCGTCGAGGACGACCACGAGATCGCGGAAGCGATCTTTATCGGTGTTCGCCGACTCGGGTTCGTCAATGGAGCGGGTATAGTAGAAGCCGTCCGGCCACGCGATATCCCAGGTGTTATAGTAATGATCCACCGCCACCACCACGTAGCCGTGGCTTGCTAATCCTTCGAGCTTTTCGCTGTCGTGCCGGCGATTCACATGAAACCCGGGGCTGAAGAGAACGACCGGGAAGGCGCCGGAAACCTCCGCCAGAGGTGCGTCGCTGAAGGAGTAGGTCCAGAGGTAGGGCAAGCGGTCAAACCAGTTCGTGTTGCCCGCCCACGCCCAGAACGACGCCGAAGAAGTGTCCCTGGCCACCACCTCCTCGAACCAGCGCGCCGGTCGCTGCCCGGCCGTGGGCGCTGCCGGATACCAGACGCTCACGGCAAACGTGCCGTTGGTCGAGATTCCATACCGGTTGCGCCGCGTGGGGTCCGTGACCAGCCGGTCAATCCGGCCCACAGGATACGGGCCGGTCGGCTTGGGATAGGCGGCGGTGAAGTGGTTGGTGGGAACACGGTAGAAACGCGCAAACGTTCCAGCGGCGGTATCGACGAACGTTAGTTCGTTGGTTGCGCTGTTCGTCCGCTGCAACAATGCCAACGGTTCCCAATCCACCAGATTGGTCGAGACCTCGACCGGGTAGAGATCGAAGAACGGTTCGAAGCGTTGCGACACTTCACCGGCGAACGTCAGCCTCACGAATCCGTCGGGATCGCGCTGAATCGCAGCGAAGCCGTGCGGCGTCATGCCCGTGGCATCGCACAGGATCACTGTCAGATTTGTGACCGTGCCGAGGCTGGCGTCGCCGCTGACGTTGCTCAACGCCACGCGGAAGTTTTCGTCGGCTTCGAGAATGCCGTCGTTGATGACCGGCACTTCGAAGGAGCGGCTCATTTCACCGGCGGCGAAAACCAGCGTGCCGCTCGTCGCCACATAATCCTGGCCGGCGAGCGCCGTGCCGTCCACCGTGGCGTAGTCCACCGTGAAGGGTCCGAGCGCGAGGTCATTCCCGCGCCGCACCGTGACCCGCAGCGCGCCTTCGTCCTCGTGGATGAAGTATTTTGCCGTCACGAATCCCGCGCCTGGATCGTTGTCCTGGATCGTGATGGTGGCGGATTTCTGGGTGCCCAGACTGGTGCCGACCGCATTGGTCAAGGTGAAGCGGAAGGTCTCATTGGGTTCTTTCAGCGCGTCGTTCAAAATCGGAATGCTCACGAGTTTGAGTTTCTCGCCGAGGGCAAAGGTCAACGAGCCTGTCGTCTCCGTGTAGTCCGTGCCTGCGGTAGCCGTGAGGCCCCCCGTGGCGTAGTCCACCGTGACCGTCTGATTGCCGTCGTTGCCGCGCAGCACTCCGATTACGACGGCCGCTTCGTCCTCTCGCACCTCGTATTTGGCAAACTCCACCGTGAGCGGCGTGTCGTTGTCGGTGATGGAAACCAGCACGTTCGTGCGCGTGCCGAGGACTGCGCCGCCGGTGGGATTGCTCAAGCTGACGCGAAAGTTCTTGGCGCCCCCGACCAAACCATCATTCAAGATCGGCACGGCGATGACCTTGTTGGTTTCGCCTGCTCCGAAGGACAACGTCCCGGAGACCGCAGTGTACTTGAATTCATTGGTCGCCGTCCCATCAGCAGTGGCGAAGTCCACACTCACCAGCGTGGTGAGGTCCACCGTGCGTTGCACGGTGAGAGTCGCCTGCCCGGCGTTCTCGGTGACGGTGTAGCTGGTCGTGGTGAATTGGATGGTGGGTTGAGCCAAGCCGAACCTGGGGACAGCGAGTCCGATTAAACAGGTAAGTAGGAGTGGTGTTGGTTTCATTGGTTTTTCTTTTCTGTTTTTTCAAGCGGCGAGCGCCTGGTTTTTGTTTGGCCGCTGCTGTAGGCAGCGAAGATTCACGGTTTCAAACGACACTTCATGCGTTGAGGTTTTCAGCCTCTTTCAATCAGGATTTAACTGCCGACAGGGATTTGTTTTTTTACACTGCGCGTTTCATGGGAAATTGTTTCTCGTCCGAATTCGCTTCAAGACTCTTGGCTGTCTTGAGTGAAGTGAGATCGTGCGCAGCCAAAGCGGTGACTTCGCAGACTCCGTCACCGCACTCCAAGACGCTGGTGCCGTGGCGAACGCGCCACGAATTGCCGCGAGGTTTTGGACTGCGGCGACAGAGTTTCGGGGAAGTCGCCGCTTTGGATGGCAGCGAAGTCATCTCGCAATTTGACGGTGCCGCAATCTCTGTCAGCGCCAGCGGAAACAACAGTTCTTCCCGTCTTGGGTTCATGGCTGCTTGTTCTCCATTTTCTCCTTCGCCTCGGCGGCGGCGATTTCCTCCCACGACGGCGCGCGCCACGCTTGCCAGGGCGCGCCGGCGAGGATCATGTCCCCATCGTTACTCCAACTGGCGGCATCTAAACCTGAACCGGCGCCACTCAAGGTCAGCAGCTCCTGCCGCGTCCCGATATCCCAGAGCTTGACAGCCTCCCGCCCAATCGAGCTGGAAATCAACCGTCGCCCATCCGGGGAGAAGGCGACGCAGTCGGCATTGTTCAGGTGGCCGCGGAGGTCTTCGATCCACTCGCCCTTGGTGGGATCAAACAGCCGCACCAGCGCGCCCAAGGTGGACGAAGCCACCAGTCGGCCATCGGGCGAAACCGCAAGCGACACGGACATTTCTTTCCCGGGAACACGCCGGGGCGACCGATCGGGGTGGGTCAAATCGTAGAATCGGATTTCATGGTCGTTGCCTAGCCAGATTTCCGCGACCAGCACCTGCCCGGCGGCAGCAAAGACTGCATGATCGACGCGCTCGCCGATGGACGTCACGATCTGCCCGGATGCGATGTTCCAGACCCTCATCATCTCTTTCCCCTTGGTCCTGGCCGCCAGGTGATTTCCATCTTCACTGAAGCGGTAAGGGCTGAGACCGGGAACATCGCTTGTCAGTTCGATTCGACGACCGGGTACCTCAAGGCTCGCCAGGTAAACCGACGCCAAGGACGTCCCTTCGCTCCATGCCAGGAACTGGCGCGTGACGCTGTAGGCAAACCCGGACGGGCGCGTGCCGGAAGTCAACGTGATGGCCCCGCGCTGAATGAACTCCGCGCCGCGCAACTCGCGGACAAGGATCTGGTTGGTTCCGTTCCAGTGGCAAAGAATGTTGGTGCCAAACCAGCCCAGGACATCGGTGGAGGTTCCAATCTGAGGCAGCGACACCGAGGGAGAGTCGCGTTTGAGATCGACCAACTCGGGCGGTTTGCCCGGCGGCAGCAACAACACGCGTGAGCGGTCCAGCGGCAGAACCTCATCGAGCAGGAGGTTTTCTGGCAGACGGCTGTATCCATCCATGACGCTCTTGCCATCTTCCTTCCACAACATGAGATTCCCGTCCTTGCCTGCGCTGGCGACGAGTTGTGCGCGCTCCGAGATCGCAATGGCATGAACCTCGTCGGTATGGCCGTGAAGCACGCGCGTCTCAGCCCATGTGTTCGTATCCCAAAAGCGGATGGATTGATCACTCGCCGCTGAGACCAAGCGCCGTCCGTCTCTGGTGAACGTCAGATCGGAAACCCAACCGGTGTGTCCGTCGAGCCGAACGAGGAGCCGGCCGGTCGCGGCCTCCCAGACGTGGATCGTGGGATCTTCAAATCCCGAGCCTGAAGCCAGCACGCGCCCGTCGGGCGAGATGTCCAGCGCGGTCAGCCCTTGGTCCCGTTGCGGCTCAGTCTGCCAGAGTTCCCGACCGGTGCTGAGGTCAACGCACTGGATGCTGTAGCGGTAATTTGGAAATTCAGAGCGGGCCAGATACAGACGACGGTTGTCGGGGGATAGCCGGGCACCTCCTTCCTCATGGGAATAGCTGCCAAATGTCGCGTGGCGGCTTTCGATCGTGGCGGAAGACACATTCACCACCCAGACTGCGGCACCCAGTTCGGGTGTTAGTCTGACGATGTAATTTGGGGGTGATCCGGCGTAGATGACCACCTTGGAACCATCCTGCGAAAACGCCAGGTCACGGACGTGCCACTCGCCTTGGTCGGGTGCCCGCCAGAGGGTCGATTCACGGCCGGAGTCGAGGTCATACAGGGAAACCACCTTGGGTTCGGAGGTGGCCGCCAGAAGATTGCGAATCGGAGAGAAGGCCACCCGTCCCTTGTGGAGATACTCACGGTCCGTTAGCGACCTAACGAATCGCCGACCCGGCGTATCCCACAAGTCCACGTGGCCGTCCCACCAACCCACGGCCAGGCGGCTGCCATCCGGGGAAAAGCTGACATTGAATCCGCGTGTTGGCCGGTTGGTGAGAGTGACGAGGGCGCTGCTGCGGGTCAGTTGCCAGAGGTAACGCCACTCCCAACCACGAAGGTCTTCCGCGCCGGGCTGCGGCCGATGCCGTTCCAGCAACCGGCGCGCCCGGCCGAGATTATTCAGCTTCAGCGACTGCTGGGCGAGGTTCATGTCCGACGCGTAGAGCAACCGCCGCGATTGCTCCTGACTTTCGGAGGTCTTGCGCGCCTGGGTGTCGGCATGCTGCTGCGCGGTCTCGGCAACTTTTTGTGCCGACTGAGCCTCGACTCGTTGTTGCTGCTCACCCTTCCGGGCCATGCGCTCGCGAAAGAACATTACGGTGGCTGCCCCCAAGCCGATCACCAATGCGGCTGCCACAGCAGTCGCTGCCGCGAAGGCGAGCTTGTTCCTTCGAACCAGTTTCTGGAACCGATACGCCGCACTCGGTGGACGGGCGAGGACGGCTTCGTTATTGAGGTGTCGTTGAATGTCACTCGCGAGCCCGTTGGCCGTGTCGTAGCGCCGGGCGCGATCTTTCTCCAGGCACTTCATCACGATCCAGTCCACGTCGCCGCGCAGCAGGTTGATCAACTTCAGCGCTTCGGATTGACGGTGCTTGGCCGTGGTCGTCAGTTCGCCCTCCAGCATCGTGCTCAACCGCGTCGAAGGCCGCACCGGTTCCTGCTCCCGAATCGTGCGGCGCATTTCATCGATTCCAGAAGCCAGGAGCTCCTTCGCGTCGAACGGTGTTTTGCCGGTGAGCATTTCGTAGAGCAGCACGCCCAGGCTGTAGATGTCACTGCGCGTGTCGATGTCCAGGCTCGTCATCACGGCCTGCTCCGGACTCATGTAGGCGGGCGTGCCGATGAGCGCCTCGAATTGCGTGAAGAGCGTCTTGTCCGTCAGCCGCGCTTCGGTGGCCTTGGCGATGCCGAAGTCGATCACCTTGGGCACGGCCACGCCGTCGTTGACCGTGACGAGGATGTTCGACGGTTTGATGTCGCGGTGGATGATGCCCTTTTGATGCGCGTGCTGAATCGCCTGACAAACTTTGATAAAGAGATCGAGCCGCTCGCGGGTGGAAAGTTTCGCCTCGTCGCAATAATCCGTGATGCGCACACCACGCACGAGTTCCATGACAAAGAACGGACGGCCCGCGTCGGTCGCGCCGCCGTCGAACACTTTGGCGATGTTCGGATGGTCCATCAAGGCGAGCGCCTGGCGTTCGGCCTCGAAGCGGGCGATGACGCTCTTGGTGTCCATGCCGAGCTTGATGACCTTGAGCGCGACGCGGCGGCGGATCGGTTCCTCCTGTTCGGCCATGTAAACAACGCCGCAACCGCCTTCGCCAATTTGTTGGAGCAATTTGTAGCGGCCGATGCGGTCGCCGGCACGTTCGGTGATCGGCGTGGGCGCGAGGACGGTAGTCGCGCCACCGTCGCCGAGAAACCCTCCGGCGTCGCTGTGCGCGGAAAGCAAGTCCTCGAGTTTGCGCCGAAGATCGGCGTCGGTGCCGCAAGCGCGTTGAAGATATTCGGCGCGTCGGGCAGCGTCGGCGAGCTCAGCCGCTTCGTTGAAGATGGTTCGCAGTGATTTGTTTTGCTCGTTCATAGGCGAAACCGGTTTCGGGTTTCATTCATACATGCGTAATCGGCGCGCGAAAAGGGCCAGGGCTTGGACATTTTTTTGTTTGCCCAGCCAATTGAAGCCAAAACTCATAAACTCAAAAAATAAATGATGTGGCACGTCGGTGGCATTTTCTGAGTTTATGAGTTTCGGCTATCGGGTTTCAGACGAATTGAATCAGTCATCCAACTCGCGCCGCAGTTCGGCGTAAAGCCAGGCGCGGGCAAATGTCCAGTAACGCTTGGCCGTGCGCTCCGAAATGCCGAGCGCCTGCGCCGCTTGTTCGTTGGTGAGGCCGGCGAAGAAGCGCAACTTCACGAGTTCGGCCGACGGCGGATCTTCGCGGGCGAGTTTCGCGAGGGCGTCGTCGATGAGCAGAAGCGTCGTGTCGTCCGCGTGGGCGGCGATATCCACGTCGTCGAGATCCACGCGCTCGCGACCTGTGCCGCGCTTTTGGGATTGTTTGCGGCGGGCGTTGTCGATGAGCACGCGGCGCATGGCTTCGGCGGCGGCGGCGAAAAAGTGAGAGCGATTCTGAAATTTTGCGGCGTCATCGCCCGTCAGACGCAGCCAGGCTTCGTGAACGAGGGCCGTCGGCTGGAGCGTCTGACCCGGCATTTCGCCGGCCATTTTGTGCGCGGCGAGCTGGCGTAGTTCGGTGTAAACGAGCGGCAACAATTCTCCGGCGGCCTTGGGATCGCCAGATTCGGCGGCGCTGAGTAGGCGGGTGATCTCGTTCACACGTTCAGCTTACGGCGCACTCAGTGAAGGTTGAACTGCAAAATGTCCCGCCCCGGCCTTCGCTTGAACTCGAATTTTGATTTGGCGAAAGTAGCACCGGAAACGGACGCGCGGCAGCCTTCTTCGGAGCGCGGACTAAGCCGACCATTTCCGCGCCAGGGCAGCCGCCGCGCGCGCCAGCCAATGCGCGGGATTTTTCTTCGCCTCGGCTTCAGTGGTTAGCTCAGGCGTGAGACCGAGCATCATTTCAAAATGCCGCCGTGCGAGCCGGGCGTCCTTGACCACGCCCGCCAATCCGAGACAGGGAATTCGCCGTGCCCGGCAGAGCGCCGCGATTTGACCGACGCCTTTGCCCATCAAGCTTGATTTGTCGATCGCCCCTTCGCCGGTGATGACGAGATCGATATTGTTTAATCGTTGTTCCAACTCGGCGTGCCCGGAAAAAAGTTCAAATCCCGGTCGCAGTTGAGCGTCGAGGAAACAGCGCAGCCCAAAGCCAAGTCCACCCGCCGCCCCGGTACCCGGCTCTTTCGCGGTGTAGTCGCGGAAATGTTTTTTGCAAACGGCGGCAAGCCGGCCCAGGCAAGCCTCGGCCTTCACGACATCCTGCGGCCGGATGCCTTTTTGCGGTCCGTAAATGCGCGTCGCCCCCAACCGCCCGAGCAAAGGATTCTGCACATCAACAGCGACGATGATTTCGCCGGCCGCGAAAGGCGCCACCGGGCGTTCAATTTTTTGCAACTCATCCAGCTCTGTCCAGTGCTCGAGCGGCCGGTGGTTCGGTCCGAAAAATTTCCAACCGAGCGAGCGCGCCAGCCCGAACCCGCCGTCGTTCGTGGCGCTGCCGCCGATGCCGACGAAGCAGCATCGCGCGTGTTTCCGGGCAGCCGCCCGCAAGACGGCGCCGAGTCCGAAGGTGTCCAATTCGAAGGGATGAAATTTTCCGGACGGCAATTGCGCCAAGCCGACGACACGCGCGGATTCGATGATCGCAGTGCGGCTGCTCGACTCCCACCACCAGTTGGCGCGCACTGGACGATGCGCCGCATCGACGGTAACGAGCGTCTGTTTTTTTGCTCCGAGCAACTCGCTCAATGTTTCGCCGAAACCATCGCCACCGTCGCTCATCGCCACCGTCTCGAGTTGATCGCCCCGCCGAATTTGCTTCCAGCCGCGCGTGATGGCGGCGGCGGCTTGGCGCGCAGTGAGCGTGCCTTTGAATTTGTCAGGGATGATCAAGACACGCAACCGCCGGCGGATGCTGCTGGATTTGGTCGGAGATGGGTCGTTGGTCATTGCGCGCGGCAATTTGTGGATAACGCCGAAACCGCGGCAAGCCGGAAGTCAGCGTAATATCGCTCCCGAATCGAATCGGGATCGCAACGTTGTTCGTGAAACACGGAGGTGGTTTGTGCCAACGCTCAAGCGGAATTCACGCGAACGAGGTTCGCAAAGCGCTCGGCGCGTTCTTTGAAGTGTGGATGCACGCGTTGCGATGAGAAGTGAGCGGCGTTGAAGTGTCCGGGCTTGTTCCACAAAAGGTATAGTTCCAGGGCGCTTGGCTCGCGGTTGGTGGCCGCGAGGAACCATTGCCGGCGGTCCTGGAGAATGCGTTCCGCCACCGCCCAGGCGACGTCAGGATTTTCGTAATCGCGCGAGCGGGTATAGCGACGCCAGACCTCCGGCATGATTTGAAACCGGCTTACTTCGCCGCTGCTGCCGCGCACGCGGTCGGCAGCGCAGCGTTGCGGCTGCCGTGCGCCGGATTCGAACATCGCCAGCGATTCGCGCAAACTCATCGCTGATACGACGCTGGGCGCGAGGACAATCAAGAACAGCCATGTAAAAAAGTGACGCTGCATATTTAAGACTCCAGAAATGGTTGAGTTGCTAAGAAGCGGAGGGAAGCTAATGCAAGCTTTTAGACATGCAAGCCCTATTTTCTTGCCGTATTCGGTGAATTCCCGCGGCAACGAACGGCATTGGTCGCAGACCTTGGCGCGGCGGTCAGCCCGGTTCGATCAAGAAGCCGTAAAGGGTAGGTTTCCTGCAAGCGCTCCTGCGGCGGGTGCCGGACAAAAGCTAGTCACCCGAGACGGAGCGGCCATCTATCATTACAAGCTGGTGCAGATGTTTGCCGAAACGACGAAGTGCGCGGGAAGGGAGGCACTGTGCCGATCAACAATTCTCGAACTTAAATCTCATTCCACGACGTGACGATGTATCCTCGTCGCGGGCCGATGCGCCCGAGATTTTCATCGTAGTGAAAATGGAAATGTCCGTTCATGCTGACCGTGGAGGTAACGCTCGCGCCGACGAAATCATAAATGTTGTTTCCGCCGCCTCCGAGGGAGAAATTCGCATTGGGGGCGTACACCGTTCCCGTAAAGGCGGCGTTGCCGCTGTAGCTAAGGCTGGTGTTGCTGGGCATGCCGAAGTACTGAAAATTCATTGCGTTTCCAGGATTGACGATGCCGTTGCCACCAAGACTGGCGCTCGCACCGGAACCAGTCGTATTTCCCACGTACATTTTCAAAGTGGCGCCTGGCGCCAGAATGATTTGTGTCTGACCGGCCATCGAAAAACTGCTGTATATCCAGAGGATCGCGTTTCCTGTCACCAGCATTTTTTTTGTGCCACTCATGCTGATCGAATCGATCGCATAGTTTCCAGCGGTAAGCAAATAGGTATAATTTGTGCCCGTGTAATTGCCACCGGAGGGAGTAAATGCTCCGCCCGCGAACGGTGCCTGGACGTCGGGAAAGTTCATGTTCATGTCGTTACGCGACCAGCCGGGTTCGATCCCATGGTTGCCTGCGGCGATCCAAGCGGCGGCACCCACGGCGCCATTCGGCCCAACGCTAATGCTGCCACCGGGGCCGGTAGCGACATGCCCATAAATATCGGCATTGCCGACGTTCAGTGAATTCACCAACCCGGAGTTGGTCGCCACATCACCATTGTCTTTAGTTTTGGCGGGATCGTACATGCCGCCGGTGCTGTAATTCGGATCAGTCGAATCAAAACTATCGGTGGCGATGTTGTTCCCGTTGAGATCGATGGAATTCTTCGCCAGCATCGCTCGCATGAACATTCCGTCCGCCAGCGTGCCAACTTGCACGCGGCGGGAAATATAATTAGTGGACGTCGGCATCTGAACGAATCCCTGGACAGTGATGGTCGGGTTGGCATTGGAGGAGATTTGCGCAACAACGTAGTTCGCTCCAAAACTTCGCCGCTTCGAATAAGCACCGGAGCTATAGGACCAGCCATTGACGGCTAGATTCGATCCTCCGTTGTAATAGAGTTGCGTCAGCGCCTCTTCAATGCCCGACTCGGCCAAGGGAATCGCCGCATTCCAAGATTGCGCTCGCATCAGGTTGGCATTCTGACTCGAAGTGAGTGTCAGATAGCTCGCCAAGCTTATGCCGATGATGCCGGTCGTGGCCAACACAGTTAAGAGCACGTTGCCCCGCTGATGAGAGTGCGATATTTTCATAAGGTTATTGTTTGCGAATCACAATTTTCGCCGACTGAACGCATTCCGTGTTCACCTTTGCGGCAAAGATGCTCCGGGAACATGTCCAGTTTAATTGAATGAGCTTGCACAACGACGCATTCGTCGTCGTCACGACATTATAGTTGTTGGTCGGATTGCGCTGAAAAATACCGAACGTGAGCGCATCGCAACCGGAGAGCAATGCTTTGGTTTGCCCATTCTTGATGCGCGAAAGAGTTCCGGCTGTGGGATTGTAATTATATTGTAACAATACCCCATCATAGTCGGTCAGCGTCAAATTCGTTGAATTGAACGATGCCAGATTATTGGCCTGCCGAATTTCGGCGGACATGGTGTCGAGAGCATTGCGACTGGAATTTTCCAGATCGACGTAGTTCGTCAGCGCGACAAAACTTCGCAGACAGAAGAACAGGAGCGCGCCAGTCGCGGTGATAACCAGCGTGCCAACACCCGAGGCGGTCATCAATTCCACCAACGTGAAACCCGCCTTAGCTGACTTCTTAGTAGTAGATGTAGTTCTGAAGACCATATTGAGAGACGAAAGTGCTCATCGTGCGAGTCCGGAGGATATTCAAATTCGTCCATGTGACCGTGACGATGACTTCTTTAAGGTCGTTGCTGTAGGTTTCCGAAACCGACGAGGCATTGTTGATCGAAAGCGTTCCCTGATAATTGAAGCCGCCCGTGGCGTTGGTAGAAGGATTAAAGGGGGCGGTAAAATTGGTCGGCATAAAGCCGGCGGTGTTAAGCTGGCTCCACGAATACAGACGCACGGTCTCCAGCTTTTCCAGCATGACCTGCGTCGCACGCAATGTTTCCCGCGACGCGTCCACGGTCATGAAGCCACAGGAAATGCCCGCCTGCAGCGAGATGATCGCGAGTCCAATGACCAGCATCGCCATCATCACATCGATAAGCGTGAATGCCTGCTGGCGGACGAAGCCGCACCGTAAAGCGGGACTGTCGTCATCGCATCGAATTGCCCCGTGCTTAAATTTCATTCAAACGAATGACCTAGCAAATCGAATGCCGAAGTTCTTGCCGTAATGGACGGATGCAAACTGAAATACATTTAAGCTGGTCCACTTCAACAGCACAGCGAGTGAGTTGACCTGCAAAATGACTGCATGCGATAGGAATCTAACTGACTGATCGCGGTGCTCTTCATGACCTTTCGGATATTTCAACACTGAAATTTTTCTAAGTTGCTCGGCCGCGATGTACCGATTTGAGACACCCGCTGTCCCAATCTTTTACACTTCACGGCCAGCATGCATGTCACATAGCCGTAATTCCTCACTGGCAAACTTGTTGCTAACGCACTGTGTCGGCTAAGGGCTTGCCACGATTGATGAAGAACAGATTTCTGCCGCGATGAACATTTTCAAATCCAGCAAGCCGGGTCACGGCACAAAGGCTTTCACGTTGGTGGAAGTGACGATCGCAATGTCGATCGCCGCGCTTTCGATGGGAGCCATCGTCAACGGCTATGTTATTTCCGCTCAACGAGCCGAGTGGTCGGCCTATTCGCTGGCCGCGCACTCACTGGCGATGCAACGCCTCGAACAAACCCGCGCCACCAAGTGGGATCCGGACGGGAGTCCCGCCGTGGACGAATTGATCGGTGTAAATTTTCCGGTCTCCATCAACACTCTCGACATACCGCGTTCCGGCACGAACATCGTTTACGCCACTAACTTCACCACGATTACCACAATCTCGACCGCGCCCCAGCTGAGGATGGTGCAGGTGGATTGCGTGTGGAAGTTCATGAGCCGAGGATTGTTCACGAACACTGTCGCCACCTATCGCAGCGTGGACTAATGAAAACGAACGCCATAATCACTTGCCGGTTAATTGAGCATCGGAAGGTGTTTACCCACGCTTTCACCCTGGTGGAAATCATGGTCTCGATGGCCATTCTGTTCATGTTCATCGCGGGCTTGCTTTACGCCCAGCTCTTTGGCGTGCGCATGTTTGAAATCACCAAGGCCAAGCTCGGCGCAAGCGACGATGCGCGCCAGGCGATCAGCCTGCTTATCTCTGAAATTCGCACCGCCAAAATTGTGAAAGTCGGCACCGGCGGACTAAGCTCTTTTACGCCGACTCCGACCAATACGGCACAAATCGGCAACTCGCTGCAGGTCTATGCGACCACGAATACAAACAACTTCATCCGCTATTTCTGGGACTCGACTGACAGCAAGCTCAAACGCACCACCAACGGTTCCTCCACCGTGAACGTGGTCGCCCACTTCATCACCAACAACCTCGTCTTTCGAGCCGAAGATTTCCGAGGCAGTGTTACCACCAACGATCAGAACAACCGCGTAATCGCCATGGATCTCCAGTTCTATCAAATCGAGTTCCCGATCTACATCATCGGGCCGAGCAACTACTTCGATTATTATGAGCTACGCAACAAAATCACGCGCCGGGTTCTCGAATAAGCAATGAAAATTCTCCTTTCCCAACCGCGCACCGCCCAAGGTTACGCCTTGATGATGGTCATGGGATTCGTTGGCCTGGGGCTGCTCATCGTCGGTGGCGCTCTGACGTGGACTTCCAACAGCGCGCAGCTAACCGCCCGTAACAACCAATACTTCAGTTGTGTTGCCGCCGCGGAAGCCGCCACGGAAAAAGTGCTGGCGCGCATGAACTACGATTACATGACCCAAGGCGCCGCCACCGTGGCTGCCAACATTAATGTTTACAGAGACCTGGTGCCCACCACTTCAGAAAGCAGCACTTGGGCAAATTTTTCTTTTGTGAACAATTCCGGTGCGGCGGGACACACCACGGTGAACAACTCCGTGGCGTGGGGTTTCGCGACCCTGCAATCCCAATACAGCGGCTTGCAGGCGTACGCGGCGACCTATTCTGTGAGCAGCAGCGCGCACCCAGTTGGTTCGCCCTACACGATTAGCGCCGGCGTGCAGCAGGATTTCCAGATCGCCTCCATCCCGATCTTCCAATTCGCGATTTTCTACTCGATGGATTTGGAGATCAACCCCGGCCCGAACATGACCGTCACCGGCCGCGTCCACGGCAACAACAACATTTATCTGCAGCCGCAAGCCTCACTCACGTTCCAGACCGACGTGACCGCCGCCGGCACGATCATCCAAGGCAAAAGCCCGTTGGACCCGTTGACTCGCACTCCGGGAACTATTTCATTCCTCGGCGAACACGACTCCGGCGTCGCGTCGCTCAATCTGCCCATCGGAACCAACAACACGCCCGCATCTGTCCAGGCGATTCTCAACATCCCGCCCAGCGGTGAAAGCCCCACTTCGCTGATGGGGCAGCAGCGCTTCTACAATCAGTGCGACCTCATCGTCGTTGTTTCCAATAGCGCCGTGACGGTAAAGAGCGGGCTGTTCAATAATTTTGCCACGGCGATTCCTTCCGCGCAGTACAACCTTTTTATCAACACCAACGTTTCATTTTACAACAGCCGCGAAGCCAAAACCATCAAGACGACTGAAATCGACGTGAGTAAATTGCGAACGTGGAGCGCGACCAACGCCGTCCTGCGCTCGTCTTTGGGGCGGGATGTCAGTTCGATTTACGTGGCGGACCTGCGAACTCAAACCGGGAGCACAGAATCCGGCGTTCGCGTCGTCAATGGCCAGACGTTGCCACCGCTCGGCTTGACGGTAGCCACGCCGAATCCGATGTATGTCAAAGGACATTACAACGCTCCCGCTGGATTCCTGGGCACGACAAACACTACAACCACTCTGCCCGCAGCACTGATCGGTGACTCCATCAATGTGCTCTCCACCAGTTGGAGCGATGCAAATTCGGCCTTGGCACTCGGCAGCCGCACCGCCGGCAACACGACCGTCAACGCGGCCTTTCTTGGTGGGATCGTGCCCTCCAATGGCACTTATTACAGTGGCGGGGTCGAGAATTTTCCGCGTTTCCTCGAAAGCTGGTCGGGTTACACCTTCACTTACAACGGCTCGATGGTGGTCATGTACTACAGTCAGTACGCGACTGCTCCGTGGCTCGGAACGGGATCGACCATTGGCGTTTACAACCCGCCGACGCGGAACTGGACGTTCGATCTCAACTTCATGGACCCGACCAAACTGCCGCCCGCAACTCCGCAGTTGCGCAAGACCGTTCGCGGCCAATGGTCATTGACCAGAGGAAGTTGAAGCCCGCCTCGCTGTCAGACTTCCCGGCAAGTCCCGATCCCATTTAACCGCCATGAACAAACGACTCCTACTCATCCTGCCCGCCCTAACCATCGCTCGTCTTGCCTTGGCCGATCCGCACCTGAGCCTGGCCAAGCAGTCACAAGTGTTGGAGGAAGGCGGCGCGCTCACGCGCTACAGCATCAAAACCGAACGCAACGAGTTTCATTTTCTCCCGCCGCAGGATTGGCGAATCACTGTTGAGGATGAGGCGCAAAAAGTTTTCTTCACGCCGCGCGACGGTTCGGTTCAATTCGCATTCAAAATTTTGTGGGCCGCTGATGGCAAACCCGCCAAAGTCGATGTCAGCGCGGCGCGCTTGAACTCGTCGCACGGCCGGAAATTTTTCCCCAGCATTTCCTGACCTTCGGCCGATTGCTGAATTCATTTCAGATCGAGCCGGCAAACAAGACGCCCCGAACCGAACCCCTAGCTGCGGTCGAGATTCTTCCAGCAATCAATCCGGACGCGGCGAAGTAAGCTCCGCAGCAAACACTCGCCAAAGGCAGTCGCCCGGCGTACAGTTTTCGGCGATGAGTCCCGACACGGAATCAGATCTGATGTCACGCTGCCGGCGCGGCGAGTCCGCCGCGTGGGATGAAATCTTTTCCCTCCATTATGACGCCACCGGGCGCTTCATTTTCCAACTGGCCGCGGATTTTTCGCGCGAAGACGCCGAGGAGATTTGCCAGGAAACTTTCCTGAGCGTCATCAAGAACATCCAATCGTTCCAAGGCCAGAGTCAGTTTCAAACGTGGCTGTTCCGCGTCGCGGCGAACAAAGCGCGCGATTTCCGCGAACGCCAGTACGCCCTCAAACGTGGTGGCGGTCAGACCACAATCTCATTGCAGGCCGAGGACGAACAAAGCGGCTTGACCATCGACCCGCCCAGCCACGCGCCGGGACCGGACGCGCAACTCGTCAATGGCGAGCGCTCGACGATGTTGCATCATGCGCTCGAGACGCTCGGCGATCCTTGCCGCGAGATTATCGAGCTTCGTTACTTCGGCGATTTGGACTACGAAGAAATTGGCCGAACGCTCCAACTTAATCCGAAGACTGTCAGCTCGCGCTTGAGCCGTTGCCTAGATCGGCTCGAAGAAATCTTGCGCCCGCATTTTGATCGGGAGAAATCCACGCCGTTCTCCGTCTAACTTGTTATGCCGTCGGAACCGAACAAAAAAATGGAAGAGCTGCTCAAGGCCGCCGCACAAAAGCGGCGCGCCGAAGCTGGCGCACCGTTCGAGCCGCATCCGGCCACGCGCAATCTGCTCCAGGCTGAAGTGGCGCGGTTGCGCAAAGAATCGCCGGCCGCGAAAGCTTCGTGGCTCAATGCCGTGCTTGCGCTTTGGCCACGATTCGCCGTGGGCGGCGCGCTCGTCGTGGCGCTCGTCTTGACGATTTTCATCCGCATGCAGTCGGCGTCGCGGCCAAACGCCGAGTTCAAACTCACCAAAAATTCCGCGACCGAATCCGAAAGCTTGAAGGAGTTCAACCAGCTGTCGCTCTCGGATCAGAAGGCCGATGCGTTAGAGCAACGAGCCAAGCGCCCGGGTAGCGAGACGCCGGCGAATCTGAAGCTCGCTCGTTCGCTCGCGGAAAAGACGAGCGCAAACACAAACCCGCCGTCCGTCATCATCGTCGCTACCGCCGCAAAGCCAGGCTCGCAAGCCGCTCCGGGCGCGGCGCGCGCGGACGCCGCAACTGCGCCTGGCGCAGTGGAACTTGGCGAAGCTGCGGGCGCGGGCGGCAAGCTCGAGGCGCGACGCGCGGGATTGGCTGCGACGAATTCGACGACGCGCGCGCTGGCCATCGCGGTGCCGGCGCTCTCCCTCGCCAACCGCTATCAGAATCAGAATTTCAATTCTCAGTCAGCGACTCGCTACGGACTGATTTTACCGGCTCAGGCCAAAGCGCAAGACCCGGCGGCAAGTCCGGCGGACAGCGACAAGGTCGCAGACAGTTCGCCGCGTAAAGCTGCGCCACAGGCGCCAGCAGCAAAAAGCGCGCAAGTGGCGGCCAACAACTCTCAAGCTTTTCTCAACTCGTTCACGGTCGAACAAACCGCCGATCAATTGCGCGTCATCGATGAAGACGGTTCAATCTATCTCGGCGCGTTGGTCGGCACGGAAAAGGACGTTTCCCAGACTTTCGCCGCGAACGGAGTGGCACAAGCTGGCGAAAGCAAAGACAAACTATTGCGCGAGAAGCGCAAGTCGGGTGCCGAGGCGCTTCCTCAAATCCAGACCACTGCGGGAACGCAGCTAAATCTTGCGTACGCCGCGCCAGTGTCGAACCAGGTTTATTTCTTTCGCGTCGCGGGCACGAACCGGAGCTTGAATCAATTGGTGGTCTTCAATGGAAATTTCACCGCGACGAATGCCCTGGCCGCGAATGAAAAACTTGGCGTTCAAGCGGTGGCCGGACAATCGGCGAATAGCATGAGTCCAATTCCCTTCTTTTTAATTCAGGGTCAGGCGCAACTCGGCAAGAGCACGCCTGTGGAAATCAACGCCGCGCCACTGGAGCGTTAGGCGGAGATTTTTTTTGAAATCGGATCTCTCGACAGCAATTTCTCGGCTTGCCGCTCCACGCCCGATCGTCTAATCGTCTCGCATGGATCCCCGGGAAGCATTTGTCGCCTTGAACATGATTTCGCATGTCGGGCCAGTGCGCGTGCGACAGTTGCTTGATCACTTTGGCGAAGCACCAACGATTCTCCGTGCCTCCAAAGCGCAACTCCTCCAAGTGCGTGGCATCGGCGACGAGACCGCGCAAGCGATTGTGGACTGGGAAAAATCGATCGATCTTGCGGGCGAATTGAAGCGCATTCAAGAATTCGGCTGTCACGTTTTGATTCAAAGCGACGACGCCTATCCGGAGTTGCTCCGCCAAATTTACGACCCGCCTGTTGTCCTCTACGTCAAGGGCGCGCTCACCGAAAAGGATAAAAACGCCGTCGCGATGGTCGGTTCGCGCATGACGACGAGCTACGGTCTGGAGACAGCGCGCAAGCTCGCTTATCAACTCGCCTACGTCGGCGTCACCGTGGTCAGCGGCGGCGCGCGGGGCATCGACACCGCGTCCCATCAAGGCGCGATGAGCGCGAAGGGCCGCACCGTCGCCGTGCTGGGCAACGGCATCAACATCGTTTTTCCACCGGAGAACGCTGAGTTGTTCGAGCGCATCGCGGCCAATGGCGCGCTGATTACGCAATTCCCTTTCAATCGCATCGCGGACAAACAGTCGTTCCCGATCCGCAACCGCATCGTCGCGGGCATGACGCTCGGCACCGTGGTCGTCGAAGCAAATCTGACGAGCGGCGCGCTCATCACGGCAAATTTTGCGGTCGATTACGGCCGGCAAACTTTCGCGGTGCCAGGCCGCATCGACTCGCCACGCAGCAAGGGCTGCCACGATTTGATCAAGAAGGGCGCGAAACTTTGCGAAAGCGCGGAGGATGTGTTAAGCGAGTTCGAGTATCTTTTCCCGGCTACGAACCGCCCGCCTTCAGCGAACGAAACCGGCGTGCTGCCCGCGCTGGTGTTGTCCGAGCCGGAGCAAAAAGTTTACGAGACTTTGAGCGAAGAGGAAATTTCCATCGACGACGTGATTCGCCAAAGCGGGCTGCCCAGTTCGGCGGTTTCGGTGGCGCTGTTGAGTCTGGAGATGAAGCGGATGGTGAAACAACTGCCCGGGAAAATGTTTCGGCGCGAAAGGTGAATTATCAGCCGCTTGCTCAATGACATTTATCCTTTCTGTCGTGAGGATTTCAAAGTCAGTGTCCCGGATCTGGCCTTGCAGGAGAAATTCCGCAGCGGGGCGGCCTTGGCTTTGCATCGTTTCCAAATTTTGGTGCCGATGGAGGGGGTCGAACCCACACGTCTGTTAAGACACAAGATTTTGAGTCTAGCGCGTCTGCCAATTCCGCCACATCGGCCACCTAAATTGCCATTTTACCACCACTTGCAGACAAACCAGCAGCCATTACCAAGCCTGCGGTTTTCCAACAAGGACGCGCAAGCTACCAGAAACTCTTTGCCGCGCGCAAGCGCCCAATTTGTGGTTTCGGAACTTGCAGCTGAGGCTGAGTTGATGCCGCAGCTCAACGACCTCTCCGCCCAGGAAGGAAACAGTGTCAAATCCACTTCAGCCGATCTTCTAATTGGTCAAGCGAGCGCATAAAGAAAATGAGCCAGAGTGCCACTCGCCAGATGCAGATTGTGAAAACCACATCTTCCCCGCCTGCGCCTGCCACACTTCGGTTGCGCGTCACGACTGCGGCGGAGCAGCAATTGCGTGCCGGACATCCGTGGCTGTTTGCCACCAGTGTGCGGGAGCAAAATCGTGAAGGTCTCTGCGGTGAACTCGCGGTGATCTACGACCGCAACGACCGGTTCCTTGCGGTGGGATTGTTTGATCCGGAGTCGCCGCTGCGCGTGCGCATTTTGCATGCGGGCAAGCCGGCCAAGCTCCACGACGCCTGGTGGCGTGCGCGGTTGCAATCCGCACTGGCTCGCCGCGAAAATCTTTTTGCACCCGACACAACGGGCTTTCGCTGGATTTACGGCGAGAGCGACGGCTGGCCTGGCTTGGTGCTGGATCGTTACGACACGACACTGGTTCTCAAACTCTACACCGCCGCGTGGCTGCCGCGCCTCTCGGAAGTGACGAGCTTGATCCAAAACGCGCTCCACCCGCTGCGACTGGTGCTGCGTCTGAGTCGGAACATCCAGGAAATTGCGGCGAAAGAGTTCAGTTGCGCCGACGGCCAGATTCTCCTTGGGCCGCCCATCGTCGAGCCGGTTGTGTTTCTGGAAAACGGGCTGCGGTTTGAAGCCGACGTTTTGTGCGGGCAAAAAACAGGCTTCTTCCTCGATCAACGCGAGAACCGCCGCGAGGTCGAATCACACGCGCGGGGCCGCGAAGTTTTGAATACGTTTAGTTTCTCCGGCGGCTTCTCACTCTACGCCGCCCGTGGCGGAGCCGTCTCGGTAACCGACCTCGATATCAGCGCGTACGCGCTCGAAAGCGCGCGACGAAACTTCGCGTTGAACGCCGCTGCTCCGAACATGGCGCAGTGTCGTCACGAAACGGAGCAAACCGACGTCTTCGAGTGGCTCGCGAAAAAATCGGGACGAAAATTCGATCTCATCGTGCTCGATCCGCCGTCGCTGGCCAAACGGGAGACCGAACGCGCCGCTGCCATCCAAGCCTACGGACGCCTCGCCGAGCAAGCGATCGCGCGATTGCGAGCGGGCGGAATTCTCGTCGCGTCGTCGTGCTCGGCCCACGTCTCTGCAGAGGAATTTTTCGCCGCAGTCCAGCAAGCCGCCGCGCGTACACACCGCAATTTTGCCGAACTGCGCCGAGCCGGGCATCCGGCGGATCATCCGGTGGGATTCAAAGAAGCGGAGTACCTGAAGTGCATCTTTCTGAAGTTTTGAAACTTTACCTCTATTAAATGACTAAGCGCCACCGTCGAAGTGGGAGTACGGGAAAATGACTTGCTCCACCGATTTAGGAAGACAAAGTTTTGCGTTACAAATAATCAAGCGCTCATGAAGATACTCGGAAACACCGTGCTTTTCGCCGTAGCGTCTCTGGTTGTGATTTTTGGTTTTGGCGCTTGGATGGCGTTCCATTACTCGGAAGTGAAAGCGCGGGTCGATAAACGAGACGAATTCCAACGTTGCGTGAATCAGATGCACTCTCTGGGAATAGGGGGACAATTATGGGCGGCCGACCACGAAGGCAAGTTTCCGTCCAACTGGCAGTGTCTGAGCAATGAGGTTAGCGATCTCCGGATTGTAGTGTGCCCTGGGGATCATGCACGACGGTTTGCTGCGAATTGGTCCGCACTGACTGATGCCGACAGCAGTTACCAGATTGTTTCACCGGGCGTCGTCGAATCGGAAACGAATGTAGTGTTTCTTCGGTGCTTGATTCATGGTTTCGTGGGCTAAGTGAACGGAGTCGTATTTGATGGAACAAACACTAGCACTAAATTCCCTTGAGCTAAAACAGACATGATGCCTGTTTCCAGATCGCGATTTGAAAATCAGCTGCCCACTCACCACGGCCGGACTTTGGCTTTCATTTTCGCGTTACTGTTAGGCGGTACCTTGTCCGTCTTTTGCGACGACGCGAGCGCCGACAACCTCGCCTTCTTCGAGCGAAAAATTCGGCCGTTGCTCGCAGACAATTGCTACCAGTGCCACAGCGCCGAGAGTGAAAAGCTCAAAGGCAGCTTACTGCTCGACACGCGCGAAGGGGTTTTGAAGGGCGGCGACACTGGGCCGGCCATCGTCCCCGGCGAGCCGGAGCAAAGTCTGCTCATCAAGGCGGTGCGCTATGCGGACAAGGATTTGCAGATGCCGCCGAAGAATAAAAAGTTGTTCGACCGTCAGATCGCCGACTTGACGCAGTGGGTGAAGTCCGGCGCGCCGTGGCCAGCGAGCGATAAGGCGAACACAACGCGCGCGCCGAAGACAGCGTTCGAGATCACCGAAAAAGACCACGCCTATTGGGCGTTTCAACCGATTCAAAAGCCAGCGCTGACAGCGCTGTCCTCAAAAGCCAGACGCGCGAACCCAATCGACACGTTCGTTCTCGCCAAGCTCGGGGCAAAGAATTTGAAGCCCAATCCGCCGGCCACGAAACGTGAACTCATCCGGCGCGCGTATTTTGATTTGATTGGCCTGCCGCCCAGCTTCGAGGAAGTCCGCGCTTTTGAAAACGATGCTTCGCCGCGCGCGTACGAGAAGTTGATTGATCACTTGCTCTCGCTGCCCCAATACGGCGAGCGCTGGGGTCGGCACTGGCTTGACGTGGTGCGGTTCGCGCAGACGACCGGCTACGAGCGCGACGGCGAGAAGCCGCTGACATGGCGTTATCGCGACTACGTGATCAAGGCCTTCAACGATGACAAGCCTTACGACCAATTCATCCGCGAACAGCTCGCGGGTGACGAGCTGGATCGAGTCACGCACGATTCACTCATCGCAACGGGCTTCTATCGGTTGGGCGTTTTCGACGATGAACCGGACGACAAACGCATGGCGGTGTTTGATGAACTGGACGACGTAATTGTCACGACTGGCGCGGCGTTTCTCGGCCTCACGCTCGGCTGCGCGCGCTGCCACGACCATAAGTTCGATCCGATTTCGCAAAAAGATTATTATTCGCTGCTCGCGTTTATCCGCGGTGTGCGCAGTTATGAGGCGCCGAAATACACGCTCGATTCGGCGGCCTACATGCCGTTGGTCGAATCCGCCGTCATCCACCAATGGCAGGCGGCGCAACAAGCCAAACTGAATCCGCTCGCAGCACAACTCGCCGCCTCTAAAGCCGACGACGAGAAGAAAAAACTTCAGTCGCAAATCGACAAACTCAAGGAGGAGAAGCCGCCGTTTGAGTGGGCGCTCTGCGTTCGCGAAAAAGGATCGCAATCGGAACCGACCCACGTGCTCGTGCGTGGCAACGCGGCGACTCCCGGAGTTGAAGTTCAACCGGCGTTTCTCACGGTGCTCGGCGGCCACCAGCCGAAATTGAATTTACACTCACCCGAAGCAAATTCTTCGGGGCGTCGCCGCGCGCTGGCCGAATGGATTGCGAGCCGCGAAAATCCGCTGACGGCACGCGTGATGGCAAATCGCATCTGGCAGCATCACTTCGGCAAAGGTATCGCGAAGACGACTTCGGATTTCGGTCGCGCTGGCGTAGCGCCCACGCATCCGCAATTACTCGACTGGCTGGCGGCGGAATTCATCGACGGCGGCTGGTCGATCAAGCGTCTTCACAAGACCATCATGCTTTCGGAAACGTATCGCCGCTCCTCGCGCGCGGAAAACGCAGCAGCACTCGCGGTCGATCCCGGCAATGATTTGTTGTGGCGTCAAAATCTGCGGCGGCTCGAAGCCGAGGCTATTCACGACACGATTCTCAATGTCAGCGGCCGGCTCAACTTGACGATGGGCGGACGCGGATTTTTTCCACACCTTGCCGGTGAAGTCGTCGCCGGCGCGTCGCGTCCCGGCCTCGATTGGGAAATTTCCAGTGAAGAAGAACAATCCCGCCGCGCCGTTTACACGTTCATCAAGCGCACGATGCAGGTGCCACTGCTGGAAAATTTCGATTACAACAACACGACCTCGCCGCTCGCCGAACGACCCGTCACCACCGTCGCTCCGCAATCGTTGCTGCTGCTCAACGACTCGTTCCTGCGCCAGCAGGCAAAGGCGTTTGCCGCGCGGCTGATTCGTGAAACCGGCGATGACCAGCGGCGGCAAATTCACCGCGCGTATCAGATTACCACAGGCCGCGAACCCAGTCGGCGCGAGTTTGAAATTGCGCGAAATTATCTCGAACGCCAGCGCGTCGCCTTCGATCAAATTTGCTCCCGCCTCACGTTCAGCCCCGACGTGCCCGACTCGTTGGAGAAAGGTTTCTCCGAACGCTTGAAATCGTCCGACTACCTGATCGGCCCACGGGATGGCTGGAATTATTACCGCGGTGAGTGGTCGCAGGGCTACGAAAGCATCCGCACGGTGGATCGTCCGCGCGGCCCATTCGCGCTCTGGAAGAGCGAGCCGCTTCGTGATGGCATCCTCGAAATCGATCTCACGCTGGCCCGCGCCAGCGAATTTGCCGGCGTGCTTTTTCGCGCCCGGGCGGAAAGCGAGAGTCTGCGCGGCTACGAACTGACTCTGGATCCGCGCCGCCAAAAACTGGTTCTGCGCCGCCACGCGGAAAAATTCACGATGCTGACCGAAGCTGACGCGCCAATTCGACTCGGACAATCTCAACGAGTGAAGATTGAAATGACCGGCACGCGTCTGCGCGTCTGGTTCGGTGCGGATGGTGATCCGCGAATTGATTTCACGGATGACGCGCGATTTGCGGAAAGCGGTCTGCTCGGCGTCAAAACCTGGGGCGCGCCGTTGAGCGTGGATTCATTCACTGTCCGCAGCGGCGCAAACTTTCTGGCCGCCACCACCAGCCCGTCGCCAGCCAAAGCGCAAGACGACAGCCGCGAGCGTGCCTTGCAAGCGTTCTGCTTGCTGATGCTTAATTTGAACGAGTTAGTTTACGTCGATTAACGCAAGGTTCGCCATTCAGACTTGTTACCACGGCAGCGAAAATGTCTTCACGAAGCTGTAAGCTTTGATCGCTTCGATGACGCCTTCCTTGACGCCCAAGCCACTGTCTTTGATGCCGCCGAATGGCGAGTTTTCGACGCGGAAGCCGGGCACTTCGTTTACGTTCACCGTGCCGCAACGAAGTGTCTTGATGGCTTTGAGCGCGCTGTTCAAGTTGGTCGTCACCACGCCGGAACTGAGTCCATAAGCGGTCGAGTTCGCCAGCGCGAGCGCGTCGTCCAAATCGCCCACGCGCATTATCGGCGCGAGCGGGCCAAAGCTTTCGCAAACGACCATGCGACAGTCGCGCGGAACGTCGGTGATGACGGTGGGCGGCAGCAACGCGCCGCGTCGCTTCCCACCAATGAGCACTTTCGCACCGGCGGCGACCGCTTCCTTCACGACGGTTTCCAAATAAATCGCGGAGGCTTCATCGATGACGGTGCCAACTCGCGTCGCTTCGTCCATCGGATCACCACACAAGTAATCGCGCGTCTTTTCGACGAGGCGGCGGGTGAATTCGGAAACGATGCCGTCCTGGACCAAGATTCGTTTCACCGCCGTGCAACGCTGGCCGGAATTTCTGAAACTCCCTTCCGCTGCGAGCGTGACGGCGAGGTCGAGGTCGGCGTCATCAAGAACGATAAGCGGATCGTTGCCACCGAGTTCGAGCACAAGCTTCTTGTAGCCGGCGGTGGCGGCGATGCGTTTGCCCACGGGCACGCTGCCGGTGAAGGCGACCACATCGACACGCGGGTCTTGCACGAGCGGTTCGGCGACTTCGCCCGTCAGGCCGAGCAACACGCTCAACATCGGCCCCGGCAGTCCGGCGGCGTAAAGCAACTCGGCGAACTTGAGCGCGACGAGCGGCGCTTTTTCCGACGGCTTGAGAATCATCGGCGTGCCGGCGGCGATGGCGGGAGCGACTTTGTGCGCGACCTGATTGAGCGGGTGATTGAACGGCGTGATGGCGACGGCGCAGTTGAGCGGCTCGCGCGTCGTGAATATTTTCCGCGCCTTGCCCTGCGGCGAAATATCGCAGGAAAAAATCTGCCCATCATCGCGCAGAGCTTCCATCGCGGCGAACCGCAGCACGTCGAGTGTGCGCCCGACTTCGTAGCGCGTCTCGCGCAGGGCCAGACCTGCCTCGTTCGTGATGAGCCGGGCAAATTCTTCGCGCCGCGCGTCGAGTAGCTCACGCGTCTTTTCGAGAATGACTGAGCGACAGTGACGAGTGGGCGTGTCCCGAAATGCGTTCGTGGCAGCGATGGCGGCCTCAGTGTCCGCGCGAGCGGCCAGTGCGACGGAACCAACTTCGCTGCCGTTGTAAGGATTGCGTATGAGAAGGGTTTTATCGGAGCGGATCGAGTTACCGGCCAGGAAACAATGCAATTTCATCGCGCGGAGCATCCGCTTCCGTCGCGGCAAATTCAACTTTGAACCGGATGCAGCCGGATTGACGTTACGGGCCGCCAACGGTCAATCCACATGCCGGCGATGCGAGTGGTGATGAAACAAGCGATCCCGGTTCTGAAACAGGTAAACCACGATGATGACATTCAGCACGAGGATCACGAAGACATAGGCCGAGAAGTTTCGCACCAGTTCGTAAACTTCGATCGGAATGAAAAACGCGGATTCGCCAATCGCCAGCCACCCAGCCCAGCGGACGCGGAAAATCAACCCGATGCCCTCGACCCATGAAAACAAGCTGTAAAGAAATGAACCCGCGCCGGCGAGGAGGAGTCCCGGTTCGGTAAATTTCGCGACTTGCTGCGCCAGGTCGTGAAAGAACTTCCGCTCCGGATTAATCTTCAGCCAATGCAGGAGTTTCTGGAAATCCGACGGCAGATTGTTATCCGAAAGCGTGTAGAGGACAATCGCCAAGGTCACGAACGCTGCGCCCTTCAGCAGCTTCATCGCGATAATCGCGTAGAGCGTGGGCGCGCGTTGGTGAGGCATCGGTGAACTCATTCAACGAACTTTTTCCAAAAGCATCGCGGCGAGATCCGCGATGCGCACGCGCGTCTGTTGCATCGTGTCGCGCTCGCGCAGCGTCACTGTGTCGAGCAACTCCGGCTTTTCGCCGAGTGTGTCAAAATCAATCGTCACGCCGAAAGGCGTGCCGGCCTCGTCCTGGCGTGCGTAACGCCGGCCAATCGCGCCCGCGTCGTCGTAAAAAACCGTCAGATGCGGGCGCAACAAGTCGCGCACTTCCTGCGCTTTCTTCACCAACTCGGGTTTGTTCTTGAGCAGCGGAAACACGCCGACTTTGTTCGGCGCAATGCGCGGATGAAATTTCATCACCACGCGCGTTTCGGCTTTGCCTTTGTCATCGGGCGTCCTCACTTCCGTGTAAGCGTTGCACAGCAACGCGAGGATTAGACGGTCCACGCCCGCCGACGGCTCAATAACGTGCGGAATGTATTGGCCCTTGGCCAGACCGTCCGCGTCTTCCTTCGCGGCTTTCTCAATTTTTTCCGGCGTCTCATCCGGCCGGGCGGTTTTGGTCAGATACCGTTTGCGGTTTTCGTAATAACGCTGCCAAAGCGTCTGCTTCTTCGCGTCGTCGAGTTTGCCCCACGCGGTGCGAAGATCCTCGTCGAACACGCCCATCGGCTTGCCAGAGAAACGCGCGTGCTGGCTCAAGTCAAAATCGCTGCGCGCGGCGATGCCTTCCAATTCTTCGCCCATCAACTCGCCCTTTTCGTCACGTTTGCTGAACGGAAATTTGTAGAGAATATCGACCGTCGCGCGCGCGTAATGCGCGAGTTCGTCGGGCTTCTGCCAGTACTCGACGAAATCTTTGCGCGGCAGACCGATGCTTTCGTAGAACTGAATCCGCTGCTCGACCCAGTATTTGTGCCACGCTTCCCAACCCCACGAGGAAGTGTCGAGGGGCGAAGGGCGAGAGTCGAGTTCGGCGGCGGGTGTGACACTGCCGCTGATGGCTTCGACCGCTTCGTCGGGTTTGATGAAAAATTCGAGTTCCATCTGCTCGAACTCGCGCGAGCGAAATGTGAAATTGCGCGGCGTGACTTCGTTGCGAAACGCTTTGCCGACCTGTGCGATGCCGAACGGCACTTTCTGGCGTGACGTTTCGAGCACGTTCTTGAACTGTGCAAAAATGGCTTGCGCCGTTTCGGGGCGGAGATAGGCGACGTTTTCGTCCGATTGAATCGGACCGACCCAAGTTTGAAGCATCAAATTGAATGGACGAGGCGGTCCAAGTCGAACACCACTTTCGGGATGGTAGTCGGTCGAAGCTTCAACTTTTGCACTCGCGCCTCCGATCACCTTCGGAAGGGTTGGAGTGCCCATTCGCACACTGTAGTAATGTTGAGCAGCCAACTGAGCACTTTCGGGGGGCTTTCCCCGTGGTAAGAGTATCTCAAAAGCTTCAATGTGAATCTCCCGCTGGAGCACATCTGTTAGACATGCTGCCTCCGTCACCAATTCATCACGGCGAAGTTCGGGGAAGTCACGTTTAAGCAAATCATAAATCCGGTGGTTCAAGACAGTTTTGTTAAGTGCGGATTTCGAGGTGAGCGGATACTCGTTGACGTATTCATCAAGTGCCTCCAGCGCGGCAGACATGTTCACGTTGTAAATCGCTCCCAAAAAGGTATAAGCAATTCCACTTTGTGGCTCAACTTGATCTGCCCTCACTCGCTTCTTCGTCATCGGACATTCGCGCATCATGTCCGCAAACGTATCCACGTGCCCGCTGGCCCGCCAAATTTGCGGGTGCATGATGATCGTCGCTTCGAGGCCGACGACGTCATCGCGGTGGTGAACCATTGTGCGCCACCACGCGTCCTTCACGTTGCGTTTGAGTTCCGCGCCGAGCGGGCCATAGTCCCAAAAGCCGTTGATGCCGCCGTAAATTTCCGACGACTGGTAAATGAACCCGCGCCGCTTGCACAGCGACACGATCTTTTCCATGAGTTCGTTGACTTTCGGTTCCGCCATAAGGAACGGGCAGTGTTCGTCAATCGATCTGGCATGTCAAGAAACGCGCTTGTGAAACCAGGAACACGCGAAGTCCTTGCCGCGCGGCGATGGATGCCGTTAGCTTTTGCCAGTCGCCCGCGAGGGCTGGCGCAAGACAAACGTATGCGGTCGATGTCGAAATTTCTCTGGATTATCGTGAGTATGTTAATCGTCAATCCCGTTCGCGGCCGCGTGGTTTTTGAAGGCCCGTTCGCCTCCGAAATTTTCGCCACGAACCGCTTCATCCGCATTTACCTGCCGCCGTCGTACGACCACGAACCCCGCCGGCGCTACCCCGTGCTTTATTTGCACGACGGCCAGAATGTCTTCTCGACTGTCGGCACGAACATCGCCTTCGGTTGGGGCAACTGGGCGCTCGACACGACGGTGGACGCGCTGGTCGCGGAAAAGCGGATGCAGGAAATCATCATGGTTGCGATCGATTGCAGCGCGCAACGCTACCGCGATTATCTCGGCCCGACGAACTCGGCGGCCTCGCGCGCATCCGCGCGAGTCAAACGATCTGCTTCATCAAAGAGCGTCGAATCCCGTTACCAGAAATATGCGCGCTTCCTCATCGACGAACTCAAGCCACACATCGACCGCACATACCGCACGCGGCCGGGACCGGCGCACACGGGCGCGATGGGTTCGTCGATGGGCGGAATTTGCAGCCTGGCGCTGGCCTGGGAACATCCGGAAACGTTCGGCTTGGCGGCGAGTTTGTCCGGCGCGTTCCAGGTGGAGAAACGAAGTTTTTTAGCGAACCAGTTACGCCCGTTTCGCGGACGGCCGAAGAAATTTCGTGCCTATCTCGACAGTGGCGTGGTCGATTACTCCGGCGGCGACGATGGCCGCACGGACACCGATGCGGTTGCAAGCGAGTTGCGGCGCATCGGCTGGCGCGACGGAAAGAATCTGCTGCGCTTCCTGGACGCCGCGCCGTTGAACGAAAGCCAGCTCGCGCAAACGGATCTCCGCCGCGACAAGTGGAAGGAGGCGCAAACCAGCCAGCACAATGAGTTCTACTGGCGGCTACGGGCGTGGCGGGCGCTGACGTTTTTGTTTCCGCCGAAATAGTTTTTCCGTCCTACGACTCGACGAGCCTGCGCGCGCCCGCTAGTTTCGCGCCGATGAATTTAGAGGATCATGCCGGTGATGTCATTCGCAAGGCGCGTTTGATGACGAATGTCTCACTTGAGAACGTAGCGAAGGTGGCGGGTTTGACCGCGCAGGAATTAGCGGCAATCGAGGACTCCGGTACGATTTCAAAAGCTCCTAATTGGAAGGCGCTCGCGGCGCTCACCGGATTGGACGCGGGCAAGCTCGAACGGCTCGCGAATGGCTGGCAACCGGCACCAGTCGATCTGAGCGGCTGGCGTGAGCTGCGACAGATCACCACGAGCGCGGAGGGCATCACGGTGAATTGTTATCTGGCGTGGGACGAAGTCACGCGCGAGGCGGCGCTGTTCGACACCGGCTGGGACGCCGCGCCGATTCTCTCGCTCCTCGACGAAAACCAGCTTCAGTTGAAACACATCTTCATCACGCACACGCATCACGATCATCTCGCCGCGCTCGGTGGCGTGCGCGAAAAATTTCCGAAAGTGAAATTGCATTCGAGCGCGAAAAGCGCGCCGGTGGACCAGCGCAATCGCGCCAACGATTTCATCCACCTCGGCAGCCTGCGCATCACCAACCGCGACACGCCGGGCCACGCCGAGGATGGCACCACTTACATCGTGGGCAATTTCCCCGATGACGCGCCCAGTGCGGCCATCGTGGGCGATGCCATCTTTGCCGGCTCAATGGGCGGCGCGAAGGAGTTTCCCGACCTGGCGAAGAAAAAAATCCGCGAACAGATTTTTTCACTGCCCGCCGACACTTTGATTTGCCCCGGCCACGGGCCACTGACAACGGTGGCCGAGCAGAAAGCAGCGAATCCATTTTTTATTTAGCCGGTTGGGCGAACGGAGAGCCTTTGGCTAAAGCCAACTTCAATTCAAAAATAGCGCGAGAGCTGCGTCTTCCTAAATTTCACTTCAGAGTCCCGGCTGGAAAAGTATTCGCCTCCGTTGTTCACGGCTGCAACTGACGGACGCGTAAAAACCCGGCCCCCGAATCAGTTGGCGCGGCGTAAATGAAATTCAAATACAGTCCGACCGAAGTGTTCGTGCTCACCGCGCTCCAGGTTTTCAAATCCGCCGATGCTTCGAGCACCGCCGTCAACGCCGGCGGACTGCTCAGGCGCAATTTGAGGCTCCCGTCGCTCGCCCGTTCGCTGCCGATGAACTTGAGTTGGATGTGATTGTTGAGTCGCACGATGCCGGGCCGTGGGATGCCGGCAAACTCCGTGAACTTGCCGCTGGCCATGAGCTTTCCATCGGGCAGGAGATCGAGCGTCGCAATCGGGCGATTGCAGGTTGGGCACGGCCCCTGGCCTTCGTCCGGATCAAATATCGGATCAACCGAGCCGTCTTCATTCAAGCGAGCGATGCCATTGCGCTCCAGTTCGCCGACGTGCGTGAACGTGCCGCCCACGAGGATGCGGCGATCCGGCTGAATCACCAGCGCGGACACAGTGCCGTAGCCAATCTCCGGGCCGGTGATCTTCACAATCGGAAAATTCGTATCGGCGGTGCCATTCGCGTTGAGCCTCTGGACGGAAGTGTAGGTCGGGTTGCCATTGGTATCGCCCGCGTGATACACGGCCAGCACGACCTTGCCATCCGGTTGCAACGCCGCTTTCTGAATCGGGAGAGTGAACTCCGGCTTGAGCAAGCCGTGAAAAGTCGAGTCAAGCGATGCGTCCGTGTTCAAGCGAATCAAGCCGCTGATTTCCTTGCCACCGAAATCAAAGCGTTCTCCGTTGACGAGCAATTTCCCGTCCGGCTGTTGGAGCACCCAATAGAAACCGCCATTGGTTCGCGTAGTAAGCGACAGGCTCGGATCGAGCGAACCGTCTGGATTCAATCTCACGATCGTTCCCCGCAAATGACTTCCTGTTCCATCCGGATACCCCGGGCCAGACCCCGCATACGTGGTGATAAGGATCAACCTGCCGTCGTTTAGAGTGAATGCAGAAAACTGAGTAAAATATCTCCAATCGAATGACGGCGGCACAAAGGTCGCGTCGCCGCTGCCGTCCGGATTCAAGCGAAATAACTTTTGCCACGTAAAGGGATGGTAATTACTCAGCAGGAGTATCTTCCCGTCCGGCTGAACTGCGTGAAATGCCAGTCCACCGGGGTTCGAGTAGCCGCAAGAGCACCAGAAAGATTCATCGTAAGAGCCATCCAGATTCAATCGCACCACACCGTACCAAGGTGGTTGTGTTCCGGTCACGAAATACTCAATGTCCACAATGGGTTTCCCGTCATTTTGAACGAAGGATTCGTGTGCCTCGACCGGAGTGGCAATACCAACACGAGGTAAGTCGTGGACATGGAAATCGAAAGTGGGATCGACACTTCCTGAAAAATCTTCGTCTGTGACGGTGATTGTCACAATTGTGTTCGTGTCCAACAATACGCCTTGGCTGGCTCCGGTCAGCCGGACTTGGAAAGTCTTAAGCCCAGCGGTCACGTGATCATCGAGCAGAGGAAGCAGAAGTTGCTTGGTAACTTCAAAGGGCGCAAAAACAAGTGTGCCTTTTTGCGGCACATAGTCCATGCCCGGCACCGCCGCGCCACCGCTGATTTCGTAATCAACGGAATTCGTGCCACCGGTGAATCCCTGACGATGGATAGTAATGAACTTGTTGGTTGCGTCTTCGTTGAAAATCAGATTTGTCACCGTGAACGCGAAGGCCGGCACATTCACGCTGTCGGCGGCGAATCGGACCAGCGTGGCAGGCCAATTAGGCGCGTAATATGGGTTCTGCACAACCGCAATGCTTTCGTCAGGCATGGCCGTTATCGCAAAACTTAGTCCCTTGAGGAATTGCGACGTCCCTTGGAGGGGCATGAAGCTTGCGTCCAAGGAGCCGTCGCTCTTGAGCCGGACGATATTGATCGGCAAGGTTCCATCAGAATGAGACACGCTTGAAACGATCAGGAACTTGTCCCCCGCTGGGTACAATGGATACCAGGGATAATTGCTTAGGACCGCTGGTATTTTGAAGACGGCATCCAGAGAACCGTCAGCATTCAACCGTCTTGTATCTGCAAAGTTGGCGTCCAACGCGCCATCCGGATTGCGACGAAGGGTGTCCGCGGGGAAGCGAAGATCCGGCCCGGAGAAGCCACGGGAGATGATCAGTCCATCGTCTTTTTGGGTTAGAATGGCGAAGATTTGAAAATACAACAAATCGGTTTCGGAGGCGATCTCCGGGACGAAGCTAGGATCTCGCCTGCCGTCAGGATTGAAGCGAAGCAGCACAGCTCCACGGTCGCGATAGTAAACTCCGACAACCAATCGATCCTGGCTTTGCATCGCCATCACTGTGACTGTAGCGCCACCGCCAAGATCCGGGTGAAACGATTCGTCAAGCGTGCCATCCGAGTTGATTCGAGCGATGCCGGGTCTGGCGAGTAGATTCGTGTCCCAACTTTCGGCCCAAATCACAGTCTTTCCATCCGTCTGTTGCGCAAGCGCGTTCACACCCTTTAGCCCTGCAGGCGCAGTGAAGTTGGTGTCGCGTGATCCGTTCACATTGAAGCGCACTAGCGAGTCGAGATTGGTGTAGAAGGCGCAGGATGTATTCATACCGAGCAGCACTTTGCCGTCCGATTGGAGAAGCAAATGCCCCGGTTGAGAACACTGAAGCGGCGGCAAACTATTCGCAACGAAGGAGGAGTCGAGCGAGCCGTCCTTATTCAATCGGGCCAGGCGAATTCGCTCGACTCCACCGACATGATTGAAAGTTCCGTAAAGCACAAGCTTGCCGTCGGGTTGCGGCGCAAGCGCCTCGATGGCTCCGTCGGCAATAACATTCTGGCTAAACGTCGGATCAAAGGTGAGCGGCTTTTCGTTGTCTTGAATCGTTACCCACGCGGTCGAAGTCGCGTTGGTCGTCACACCGTCGCTGGGATTTTGCAGTTCCACTCGGAACGCTTCGTCCGGTTCGACCAATCCATCATCAAGAATCGGCACGGTGATGACGTGGTTGGTTTCGCCCGCAGCAAACTGGAGCGTGCCCGACTGCGGCACGAAGTCCGCCCCGGGCGTTGCTTCACGACCGATGGTTTGGTAATCAACGGTGAACGCGACACTCGCATCGCCGCTGCGAAGCACATTCAGTGTGACCTGCTGGTTCGTCTCGCTGACCCAAATTTGGTTCGATTCAAACCCCACCGACACGGCTGCGTGGGCGTTGGCAACCGCCGCGTCAGCGAGA
>JACPZS010000059.1 GCA_016195385.1 Verrucomicrobiota bacterium | reverse complement strand
GGGAAAAAAGACCCGCTGGCCGCAGACCGGCGAGACCATCGCCGGTTAAAAGCCGGCGTTCCGTAGCCATCGGTAATGGATTTAACCATGACCAAAATCAACTCAGACAAAAATCACCCCGTTTTGCAGCGGCCTGTTAGCTCACCTTGGCGAAAATGTGGATGAGGTCGGAACCGTCATAAGCGGGGTGGCCGGCAAGGATAGCTTTAAAAAGTCAGCGGAGGATTGGAAAGATGCAATGAGCAAACTCAATCTGGACGCTTATTTGAAAGGCCAGGTCTTGGTAACGAATCACACGACTGTTAATGGAATGGAACAGGACGTCGTTGAGCAAAAAGGTCTAAAGGACTTTCTAGGAAACCTGTACACGTTCGCAAAGCCTCTCGCTGGGAAACTGAAAGACGTACAGACTATTCTAAACCAAGAACAAGTTCCACAAACTGAGGTCGAGGCAGAACTGAAGCAACTCGAAGCTACCGACGCCGCGTTCATCACTGTGACAGATCAACTCAACGAACTGATGGCGCAAAAGGAAGTCTTCGCGCAACAACTGAACACGGCGATTCAAACAACTGCGAAGCTGACCGACGACATCACGCACAACTTGCTCGCAATTGATGGAATGAACCGCGATGTCGCCCAAGGGAATGCTGTCTTGGATCAATGCGCGCTCATGTATTTGAAAGAAATGGAGAACCGCGCCAAGGAACGCCTGCTCAAATATCATTACTTCATGGCCAAGGCGTACGAGTATCGCTTGCTCAAACCGTACACCGGCGAATTATTGCTGGATCCTTTGTTCAAAAAGTTCGCCGCGCTCGTTACCGCCGGGAGCGGCCACGACTTGAGCGCCAGTGATTACGATTCGTTGAAAGCAATTTACGAGGGGCAATTGTCCGTCATCGCTGCTGGCATTTTGGATGACTACAATTCGCGTGGGCCGGAGCTATCCACCAAGCGGAGTTTTTCACTTTCTACAGCGGACCTGGGCAAGCTCAACGCAAAAAATCCCGTGACCATCAACCTGATGGAAATGGGGTTATTTCCAGCTTCACAAGAGAATCTTCGCATCGCAGACATTACGGTCACGATGGGTGCGCATCCACAAGGCGGTGCGGTTGGTAACTTTGCCTCACTGGAACTCAGAATCGAACATTCCGGCGTGTCAACGTTGAGCAGTGGAGGGCAGAATTATTTGTTCCGCCACTACACGCAAGGGACAGTGAATCCAATTATTTGGGGCGCGGTGTACGATGCCAAGAGCGGCAATACCTCGCCCATCAAGCCAAGCGAAGCGGCCGAGTCCCTGCTCCGAGCCTTGCTGGAACTTGCCGTACGCAGCACTGCGTCGGACGTATTGCTGCTCTATTCGCGACCAGGGGCTTGGGCGGATGTCGTGATCAAGAAAGATGTGACCTCTGACAACGGAATTGACCTGGTCATTGACAACCTTTTGTTGGAGGTCACCTACGATTACGTCGGAAAGAGGCCCGACCGTGTGGGCTTGGAAGTCCAAGAACTAGCAAACGGATTCACACCGTATTTCATTTTAAGCAAAGCAGACTTGAACGGCCGCCAAGACGGAAGGGGCAGCATTCGGCGCAGTTTTACCAAGGGTGATGCGGTTTCGCTTCAAGCACCCGCCACTTACGGTTCGTGGAGTTTTGCAAAGTGGACGGACCCGTCTGGAAATGATTTCGGCGCTTCGCCCATGACGAGTCCGGTCGCGCAGCTAAAACTCGACAATGACGTAGCCATCCGCGCTCAGTACGTTTATTCAGGAGGAACAACATCAACGCCGCCAGCCAATTCCAATTTTCACAGCGCGGATTACAACCACAACGGGAAGATCGATTTGGCGGAGTTGAGCACCTTTTTGCCGAAGGTGAGAGCGAAGAATTACCACCTCGATGCGAGCCAGCCTGACGGCTATCAAATCGGCGTTGGTGATACGAACGGTTTACCTCATAGCGCGGACTACCAAACAAATTACTGGAGCTTCAATAAGGACGAATTGATTTGGTTCATGATTCTGGTCCATGCGACGGGTTATCACGCGGACCCGAACATTCCGCAGAAGTTTGCGCCGAATCTTCCCGGCGCGGTGGGTCTGGCACAATTGCGACCGCAGTCGGCCCAAGGCAAGCAGTCGCCCAACGCCACGGCGACTCAATCGACGGATGCCAGCTATGCGGCAGGAGGAAGCTTGAGCATTACCAACACGTTCAGCTATCAGGGCACGTTGCTCTCCCTGGAAATTGTGCCCAAGCTGCCAACGGGTTGGAAAGTTCAAGCAGTTCCATCCGGCCAGCCGGGCGGCCCGGAGTTGATCGAAGGTTCCATTGTCTTGACGGGTTTTGTACTGCCGCCAAGCCCGATCACGGTGGTTTACGTGGCTTCGGTTCCTTCTGGGGAGTCCGGTGCAAAGCAAATCGGTGCGGATGTGAAGTATTTCTTCTCGGAGAATGGTGGTTTCGCCACCGTGAGTCCTGCGCCTTTGACTGTTTCACCGAGTGGTTCTCCGCCACCAGCGGCCCAAGCGCCCACCATCTTCACGCAGCCGCAAAGTGTCACTGTGGCCGCGGGTGCAAGCGCGACCTTCACGGTCGTGGCGAATGGCACGGCACCACTGTCCTACCAATGGCGATTGAACGGGAACTCTATTTCCGGTGCGAACGGCGCGACTTACACAATCGCAAATGTCACACAAGCAAGCGCTGGCAGCTACACCGTGATCGTGGCAAATGCAGTTAACTCAGTCACCAGCAGCGCGGCAACGCTGACGTTGAATGTGGAGCCGCCGCCGACAACCGGCATCTCGGTTGTTCGACTCGGCAAAGTTTCAGCCGATCTCGGCAGTGTCGTTACCGTTCCAATCGAATTGGTTGCCCAAGGCACTGAGAATGCATTGTCATTTACGCTCGAGTACGCTTACGACCTGGAATTAAAAGACGTTTCGTTGGGTACGGACGCCGCAAACGCGATAATCGTGACCAATTCACTACATTTTGCGTGTATCCCGTTTCCTTATTGCTACGTTTCATGGGTTGCCATTGGCATCAGTCTGCCTCCGGGGAAGCAGTTCACAGCTGGAACAAAAGTGATCGCGCGCGTTACATTTCAGGTTCCCCTAGTGTTTAGCTCCCCGTACGCAGCGTTCTCCTTTGATGATCGAGGTGTAAAGCAGCAAGTCGTGGATGCAAGGGGAAATTTGTTACAGGCTCGCTTTGATAAAAATATGATGACAATAAATCATTCTGGCTTGGAGGCCGACGTGACACCGCGTGAAGCCCCGGACGGGACGGTTAGCATCGGCGACTGGGTTGTCGTTGGCTTAATGGCTACCGGCCTTGAGACAGTTTCGCCGAGCGAATTCCGCCGGGCTGATTGCGCTCCGAGAAGTACCGGAGGTGATGGCAGAGTGGATTTGCTCGATTGGGCACAGGCAGGCAGATACTTCATCGGCGCGGATCCCGCAACACTCGACGGCGGCCCGGCTGGACCAGTTACTTCGGGGACACCAAGGTCGCAAGGTTTGTTACGGACTTCCGCCGCAGTGCCGGGAATCCGGCTTATGAAGATTGGAAGCGGGTCCGCAAGTAATGCCAATTCATTAGTGGTAGAGATGGATTCTCAAGGCAACGAGAATACGTTAGGATTCAGCGTGTCATTTGATAGCTCACGAGTGAGCTTGAAAGAAGCGAAACTGGCCAACGGCCTTTCAAGCGCAACGCTGTTGGTGAACACGAATGAAATTGAGAATGGGCACGTCGGCGTGGCGTTGGCGTTATCGCCTGGGAAGACATTTCAGAGCGGTTCCACGCCAGTGGTGGAGATCAGTTTTTCGCCGCTCCAGCCAGGAAGCTATTCTTCGTCTATTCAGTTTGGCGATCAGCCGATTCGCCGGCAAATTGTGAGTTCCTCAATCGAAGAACTAAGCGCGACGTATGTCGATGGAGTGGTGAACGTCAAGGCCGGTCCGCGCCTGCACTCGCCCGTCGTGAGCCAAAAGCTCCTAGAATTCCAAGTTGAAGGCCAGGCCGGTGAAAAATACGAGATTCAGGTGTCGGCAGATTTGGTCAACTGGGTGGCAACGGCAACGATCCCAAACACCAACGGCACCGTGAAGTATGTCGAGCCAGTCCGGCCCGGACAACCGCAGCGGTTTTATCGCGTGGCGATCAAGCCATGATTCGGTTCATTTGATCGGATTGATCAGGGCTTGTCCGGAGCCACGCCCTCCCGTTTTTGATTGGGAGGGCGAATCATCCTTGTGAGCCGTGAAATTTGGGTATGCGGGCTTCAGTACGGGCAGTTGGTTCGTCATACCCAACAAACGCTGCGTCATGCCAGACAGAGTTCATTTCATGTTCGACGAGTTCCACACGGCATCCGACGGACTTCACTTGTGGCCAGATAGGTTTCACACGGCGTTCGATGGAGTTTGCGTGGTGTCCGACAGAGTTCACGCGGGGTTAGACAGATTCGACGTGGCGTTTGACGAGCTTTACTCGGTGCCCGGCGAATATCGCGCGGTCATCGACAAAGGCGACGCGGCGCTCGACGGAGTTCACTTGGGATTCGACAGACTCCACGCCGTCATCGACGAATTCAGCGAGTTCTTTGAGACACGGATGGCACGGATTTTCACGGAGCATTCGGAGCCGCGACTGAAGGAGCGGGGCCTTTGAGGCCGCAGCACTGGCACTGGTTGAGTGGGAGTCGAGTTGTCCGAGCACGGCGAGCTATTCCAACCGCGGCGGGCAAGATGGCCGCGCTCCGAATTCGAGATCCACATGCGCCCGCTGGCCCAGGCGACACAAGTTTGCCACGAATGGTGACGCCTTAGCGCACCAGCGGCTGCGTGCTGCGCAGGTAGGCGAACAAATCGCGGACTTGTTGATCTTCGAATGCGCCCAACATGCCTTCGGGCATGAGCGAAAGTCCGGCGGCTTTCATTTCCTGAACCTGCTCGTGGGGCAAAATGACGTTCTCGCCATCGATACCGCGCAGCACCACGACGCGATTGTCTTTGTCCGCTAGAAAACCCGACAGCGTGCGACCGTCCTTCGTCGTGACGAAATAATTCTCGTAGCCTTCGCGAATTTCGGCGTTCGGGTTCACTATGCTCAAAAGCATCGTGTCGAGGTCGTCGCGCTTGAACGTCGTGAGGTCGGGGCCGATTTGTCCGCCTTGTCCAAAAAGTTTATGGCACGCGCCACAACTTCCCATGAAAAGTTTTTGGCCTTCGTACGGGCTGCCCGATCCGCCGCGAACCATCTGCGCAAATCGATCAATCTGCTGCTGCATTTCGGCGGTGGTCGCAACGCGCTCCTGACCCCAATGCTTCTTGATCAATTCGGCGATTGACGTGCCTTCATGCCGCTTGAGCTTGAGCAACACATCTTGCGGAATCTGCGCCTTGGTGATCTGGCCGGCATCGACAGCTTGCAACAATTGCAACGCCCAGGCCGGACGACTGGCCAGCAGCGTCAACGCCACCGTGCGCGTTTCGTTGGTAAACTGATTGAACGCCGCCACAACGTCCCCGCCGATCCGCAGCTCGTCGTACTGCTGCAAGGCGGTGAGTGCCGGCTTGTGAAAAATCCGCGCGTCCACGCTCCCGACGAGTTTCAACAGCACAGGCACGCAACGCGGCTCCTTCACTTCGCCGAACGTCTGGATGTAGCGAAGGCGTTTCGCTTTGTCAGCCGACTCATCCGCGATCACTGAAAGCGCTTTGGCTACTGACTCGGCGTCTCCACGACGCAGTCCCAAAATAATCGACTCACCGCCGACTTTCGCCATCGCTTCGATCAATTTGTCTGGCAGGCCAGTCATCGCGCGGCCCTTAAATGCTTCCTCGAAACCGCTCATCAACTTGGCGGTTACTTCGGTGTTTGGCGAACGATCCAAAAGTCGCGCGCAACTCAGCAAGTCCTGGCGTGTGCCGGCCATCGCGTAACGGCGCATCAGGCGCGCGAGAATGTGTTCCCTCACCAACGGCAAATCCCACAGCCCAGTGTCATTAAACATTGCCATCACTGAATCGCGATCCGACTCGGCTTTGGATTCAATCGCCCACCACAAAAGGAGGGGCAGCCGGTTGTCCACGACGTCTTCGCTGTGCGCCAGCAACGCGCGGATGACGGGCAGGCCGTAGTTCGCGGGCAGCCGCTTGGCCGTGCTGGCGAGCTGATCGCGCACTTCGAGATCGGTTTCGCGCGCGGCCAATTCCGCCAACTTCGGCGCGAGATCAGGCAAGATTTGATTTGCGTCGCCAAGCAAGCGGACGGTCCATGCACGAATCGACGCAGCCGGAATCTGGAGTAGCCTTTTGGCCAAGGCATCATCGAAATTGCCGGAAGCATTCATTGCCCACAACGCTTCGAGCGCAGTTTGCTCGCCGCTGCGTTGGAGAATTTCTTCAAGATCAAGCGAGAGAGATTTATCGTGACGATCTGCCAGCAGTCTTAGAGCGAGCTGGCGAAACCACTTGTTAGGATGAGTCAACAACGATGCCAACTCCTTCGTGCTGGCTTTGGAAACACGAGAAAGGATGCGAGCCGAATCCGCGTACTGTTGAGCATTGGGTTGCTTCGCCTTGAGTCGATAGATGCGCCCGTTGCCCTTGTCGATCTGGCCTTCGTGGTTGCGGTAGTGATTGACCTGCCGGTCGTACCAATCGCAAACGTAGATCGCGCCGTCCGGCCCGGCTTTGATATCGACGGGCTTGAACCACTTGTCCTCGCTCGTGACGACATAGCCGAGGTCGCGCGTGCAGAACGATGATTTGTCCGGTGTGATCTCGCTGTAAACGACGCGGCCTTGCAACGGCTCCACGCCAAAAAGTTTTCCCTCGTACCTCACCGGCAGCGCGCCACCTTCGTAGATGATGAAGTTGTGCGTGAAGCGCTCCACGTCGTCGTGCGGCATTTGGGGAAAGTAACCGAAGGCGTACGGATTCGAGAGCGGGCCGTGCTTCTCGAAACCTTTTTGCAAATACGCGCCCTGCTGATAGTGAAAGCCGCGCGTGTTCCCACCGTTGTGTCCGGAGAACACACGGCCCTTGGAATCGATCTCGCAACCGAACGCATTGCCGCCGCCTTCGGCGAAGACTTCGTAGCGGCGTGTCTCCGGGTGATAGCGCCAGATGTTCTGGCCCTGCGAATAGATCGGCTTCGCGTTGAGTGGCTTTCCGTCCGCGCCATAGCTGAAAATATTCGCCGTCACCGTGCTGCCCTGCGCTCCGTAGAGCCAGCCGTCCGGCCCCCAGCGCAGGCTGTTCGCCACCGAGTGCGTGTCTTCGAGACCGAAGCCCGCGAGACGCACTTCGGGATCGCCATCGGGAACGTCGTCGTTGTTTTCGTCGCGATAGAAAAGCAGATACGGCGGATTCAACACCCACACGCCACCACGACCGCGCTCGACCGACGTGCAGATGTTCAGCCCATCGACGAACGTCGTGTGCTTGTCGAACTTGCCGTCGCCGTCCGTGTCTTCGTGGATCGTGATCTTGTCCTCGCCGCGAAAGTGATGCGGTGGCGGAGGCGGCACTTTGTCATAGACCGCGCGCCAGACGTTATCGTGGCTCATCATCTTCAGGCCCGCGGGATGCGGATACTGCCGATACTGGACGACCCACATTCGTCCACGCTCGTCGAAGTTCAAGAACACCGGTTGCGCGACGATCGGCTCGGCAAGCACTTGCTCAATTTCCAAATCATCTGCGACCTTGAATCGCGCCAGCGACTCTTCCGGCCCGAGCGGATTCTCCTGCGTCTCTTGCGCGATCGTGCGCGCGGAGACTGCGCTCGACGTTGCAACTTTCTCAGCGGGCGGAATCGGTTTGTTCAGCGCCCACAAAACTCCGTTCAGCAGGAGGCGACGGAAGAACGGCTGTTGAAAATCCTCGGGACCGCCAAGCGACGTGTAGAAGACGCGCCGGTTGTTACCGGTGTAAACCCATGCGACGCGCTCGACGACATCCGGACGGCCTTCGATGCGGCCGGTCATCAGCGGCGTCATCGTGTTCGCGTGGTTGCGGTATTTGTAGAGATGCGACGTGACGGGCAACTCCTGCGCCGGAATGCCCGTGAGCACTGGATGCGTCACGGCTTCGGGAATCACCTTCACAAGCGTCGTCGGATCTTTCGGCGGCTTGTTGTTGTAGTGGTTCTCGTAATGCGAACCGAGCACTTCGAGATCGAACTTCGGCCAGGAGTCGTGTTCCGCGTCGGGCGGCGTTGCGTCGAATGCGTGGCTCGCCGTGCGAATCCCGACGACCGCCTTACCCGCCGCGACATGCTGTCGAACCAGATCGAGCACCGCTTTCGTCGGCGTCCGGCGGCGAATGCTCAACACCAGCAGGTCGGCGTCTTTGATCGCTTCCGCGCCGACGAAATTATTGTCGCCTTCCTTTGGCGAAGCGTTAACGAACGAGCACTTGATGCCGCGCCACTCCAATTCTTTCTTGGCAAACTGCGGCAGTGTTTCCCACGTGCGGTATTCGTTTTCGCCAATCATGAAAACGACGTGCGGACGTTTGTCGTCCTTGAAGTGAAACGGTTCGCCGCCGAGAAAATCCGCGCTCGTGATCGAGGCGCACCAGAATTTCTCGATGTGCTCGGTGACGAGTTCCGTGCCGCGAAAATGGTTGACGTACGGTTTGGCGCGCGAATTGTACATCGAGTCCGTGAGATCGCGCATCAGCACGACGTTCTTGCCCTGGTAGCTCATCTGCCGAATTGAGAACGGCCGGCCCAGCACGCACATGTTGATATGCACGCCCATCACGATCACGTTGTCGATGCCGCGCTGTTGCATCAAGTAGTAGGCTTCCGCTGAGTCGGTGATGGCGTCGCCGTCAGCAATTTCGAGCGTGGCAATCTGCCGCTTCCACGGGCCGCCGCCGGGACAACGCGGCAAGTCATCGCACCCGTCGTCCGAGTCGTCGATGGGCAACGGATGTTCATGCTTGGCGTCGAGGCGGCACCAATCTTGCAACGGCACCTTCGGCGTCGCCACTGGCGCGGACTGCGCGCGTTTGCGTTGCGGCGTGTCCTTGTAAAAATCCATCGTGCTGCTGGGGCAATGGATGACGAACACGCCGCGTTGGCGCGCGGCCTTGAGCACTTCGTTCATGCGCGGAGCCATCTCCCCGACGCGCGCGGTCGCGCCTTTGCACCAATGCTGATCCCACATGTCGCAAACCACGATGGCCGTCTTGCGCGGGTTCCACTGGATGGCTTTCTCGACGATGGCAAACTCATTCGTGTCCGCCGTGCTCGCGACGCGATTGCGCGTATGGAGTGTGAGAGATTGTTCCGGCGTCGCGGCAATGCTCGCAAGCGCCAGCAACCACGACAGGGAAAGAAAAGTGCGAAGGAGTTTCATGGAAATAGAATCACACATCTTTGCTGAGGCCATAACCTTTAACTACCAGAAGCAACGAGCAAACCGCCATCAAAAACGCCCAGGACGCCTTCAAGCGAAAGCGAGCGCAGAAAAGAGTCCGCAAGTTCACCGACAAGTCAGCAAGCTTTACGCGAAGGCGTGAAACGTGATACACAGCAGGCCGTGAAAGCAACTTTGCCCGAACCGGAAATCGTGACACGCAAAGGCAAACCCGTCTCCGTCATCATCCCCATCAAGGACTGCCTCCCTGGGCGCAATCCCAGCGGCCACGGTTAAGCACCATGCGCATCTACATCGAAACCACGATTCCGAGCTACGTGGTTGCGCGTCCGGCCCGCGACCTCTTGCAGGCCGCGCGCCAGCAACTCACCCGCGACTGGTGGGAATTTCGACGGGCCGGCCACGAGCTTTTTACCAGCCAGCTTGTTCTGGACGAAATTGCTTTTGGAGAAACCGAGATGGCCAATCGGCGGCTTGAACTCGTGGCCGGCATCACATTGCTCGAATCCACCGACAAAGCGGGAGTGTTGACCCGCCACATCATGAACTCCGGGCTGCTTCCCGCGAAAGCCGAGGGAGACGGAGCGCACATTGCGCTGGCGACCGTTCATCAAATGGATATTTTACTGACATGGAACTGCCGGCACATTGCCAATGCGTTCATCCTCGGACGACTGCGCCGGTTGATCGAATCGCGCGGCCATACCGCGCCGACTATCTGCACGCCGGAGGAATTTCTTCAGCAACCTTATGAATAAAACAACCCAAACGGTCAACCCGGAGACGGAAGGCGACTTGGTGCTGCGGGAAGTGTGGCGGGCCAAGGATGCGCTCTCCGCCGCGCGCGGTCACAGCATCGACAAGTTGTTCGCCAGCTTGCGCAAACGCGAAAAAAAGTCCGGCCACCCGCTCGCCAATCTGCAAGTCAAACCGCGCAAAGCATGAAGCAGGCAGCCACAGGCGACCTCGTGCTTCAGGAAATCTGGCGCACCAAGGACAAGCTGTCCGTCGCGCGCGGTCACAGCATTGACCGCCTTTTTGCCGAAGCCCGAGAACGCCAAAAACATTCCGGTCACCGAGTGGTCAATCTGCAACGGCCACGGAAAGCACCGGCGAACGGACGGGCGAAATGAAGCCCGCCAAACCGACCGACGATCTGGTGCTTCAGGAAGTCTGGCGCATCAAAGACACCCTCTCGGCCTCCTACGGCCACGACGTGAAGCGCCTATTTGCCGAGACGCGCAAGCGCGAGAAACTGTCCGGTCATCCGCTGGTCAGACCTCCCAAACGTCGAAAAGTGTGAGGAAGCTGCCCTCTGCCGAACAACCGGCGGCGACGCAGTGCTCCAGGAAATCTGGCGTATTCGTGTCCGCCACCGTGGCGACGCGACTAAATGTCGCCGAATCATTTGAGCAGCGCAGTGAAGCCCGCCTGCTCGAAATGTTTGTCGCCGGTGAGGGCTTGGGTAATTCTCTCGTCGCGCATGACCACGAACGACAAACAGTCGGTCAAAGACCACTCTTTGTCCGGCCGCTGCTCGAAGAAATCCACGCCGCGCTGAAAGAGACGGGTGTCGGCCGGAATGATTTTAACGCGGGGATGATTGATGAGCGCTCGATAGAGCGAGACGAAATCAGCGCGGTCGTTCGGATGGCTGTAAGCGTCACCAAACTCGGCGAGCACTCATTCCGTGGTGAGAATACGGAGTTGCGGATTGCGCGAAACTTCGACGGCTTGCTGGTGACGATCTTCGCGGGAATCAAGCAGCGTGAGAAAATAAAACGTGTCAGCAAAGACGGTCGTCATTTCTTCGGTTCGCCACGGAGGTAGTGGCCGTGGTTGAGCGCGTAATCCTTCGGCAGATGCGGGCGCGGCTTGGCGAGCCGTTCCACCGCCGCCAGGAACGGATCATCGGTGGCGATGGTTTCAATCTTCACTTCCGCGCCCTCCGGGAGTTTTGTTCCCGGCGGCAGGACAACCGAGCCATTGACGATTTTTCCGGTCACACTCATGTGCTGTTTCCTACGCTGAATTTGATCCTAAAGCAAGCCGCTTGGCGAAGGGCGGTTTCACCGCTGTGAGGCAAAACGAATGGAGTGCGACGGTGAGCAAATCGATAGTGTCAAGCAGGTCGCGATAGCGCTAGAGCGCCGTGGGATCGGCGTGCGGCTGGGGCGTGAGGTCGAGCGTGTTCATCGCTCGGCCCTGATCACTTCGTTCATGCGCGGGGCCATCCTCACGTCGCGCGCCGTCGCGCCCTTGCACCAATGCTGATCCCACATGTCGCAAACCACGATGGCCATCTTGCGCGGGTCCCACTGGATGGCCTTCTCGACGACGGCGAATTCATTCGTGTCCGCCGCTGTGGCGACACGGTTGCGCGTGTGAAGTGTGAGAGATTGTTCCGACGTCGCGCCGAAGCTCGCGAGCGCAAGCAGGCACGAAAGATGGAGAAAAATCCGAATGGCTTTCATTTGAAGCGAGGTTTCCAGATTTCCGACGACTTATCCAGCAAGTTCAGCGCACGCAAAGACGGATGTAAATGCCTTGAGTTGAACTTATCCTCTCGCCTGCGCGCTGCGCGACGCACCCGTCACTCCAGAAAACCTGGTGGGAAATTCACGACCCGCTTGACAACCATCATAGGTGCTGCGGCCCCTTGATTCGGCCCTTTAATCTTGAACTCATCCTTCCCGCTGAGAATTCCCTTTCGCTAAAGCATCGTCGAAGGGCGCGTGATCTTTCCATCGTCACCGATGAACCTGCTGGGGGCAATTATCACATCATAGTGCGGTGGCCCTGCGCCCTCGCTTACAATTCCCACCCATTCCATTCCCCAAGGTCGAAACGCGAATACGGGACCACCGCTTGTGCCAGGCAAATCGAAACTTTCCAGAGACGGCACGGCAGCGCTACGGAATTTGTTAGGCGGATTACCGAGCATACGAATCGTGAGCCCGGCCGATCCCACGATTGCGGACCCCTGCATGTAAACGATCCCGATCGTGTTGTATGGCTTTTCAGCAATGCGTAAGTCTTTTGGGTAACCACAGAGCGCGAGACGGTCGCCGGTCGACACTTCCGATCGTGGGTAAGGCGGCTGTTGGAAAAATGCTTTCTCATCCAGCTTGAGGTTCTGAATGCCGGGACCGGCCAATACCGCGAGATCCAAGTCTTGGTCCACTGACACAGGCTCTACTCCGAAGATGGGAATCGCATGATCTCGATCTAAGTAGAAAATGAGGCAGCGGCCAGGTCGCTCTAGTATCCTAGCACGAAACTCAGCCCAAACGTGATGCGCAGTTACGAGGAATTTCGCACGATCAGATTGCCACAAGAACGCTGACGCGCCGCAAAGTTTGAGATCGGCCTCGCTCGGCTGCGCTACTCCATCTGGGTACTCCACGCACCAGAGCGCGATACAATACCGCCGGAGGATCTGCATGATCTCCGGCCGGGGCATTTCCTTCCAATCAGCCATGTTGATTACTAAGGAATCGTTGCAGGGCCGTCGGCAAAAACTTTTCTTCTTTTGCCAAACGACCCAAGCTCAACGACGGCGGCCAGGGCGCGCGTTGATTGCAACCGCGACGGCCCGCCGCCTTTAGATGCAGCGCATGGTCAGGCGGCATGATGTTCACTTGGGAGAGATTTCTGCGGGTTCATTGCCGAGCATTATTGGGCTCGATACGCGTTCGAATCCGGATTTCGGCTCCAGCCATTGGGCAAGGCGAGTCCAACCAAGACGAGAAACCTGAGCAGCTAATTCTGTATGAATGCGATCTATACGAGACGGGCTCCATTTATCGCTATAAAGAACCACAAGTGTCCATCTTCTGGCGTCAACAAAGTTCACATCGATTGTTTCCGCGGCCCTTCCAGGAATTCTTCCGGTGTAGTTTGAATAAACGCAATGTCGCCGATGGTAATCCGCAACCATGGGCGCGTGTTCCACTTCCTCATTGAGGTAATACACAATTGGTTTTCTAAAGCTGTTGGTGACAATAAAACGGGCCGTACTCGGTTCTTTGGACGCCCCGCTCACGAATAGGATTTTGACAGATCCTTTGAATGACCCTGCCAACCAATAAAGCGCGATGACACCCCCAAGGAGGGCGGAAGACAGAATTGCGATTTGTTTACGCGTCACAAATTTTCATTCACCGAACGCGCCGCATAACGCCCCAAGCTCAGCGCCTTTGGTTATGCGGCTCTCCGCATGATTACCCCACTGCAAGACGTGCCTTCACGTCAGCGTAGGCCGCATCGATTAGTGCCGATAAAGCTGGCACATCCGCTTCCGTTCCGGGTCTGAGCTTCACGTGCCGCATGAACTTGCCCGTTCCCTCAAGCAAACCCTTCGGATCCGGCAGTTCTGCTCCTTGGAAAAAGCCGACGTTGACGTGGGACGCGAAGGCGTCGATGTAGGCAAATGCTGCGCCGGCCACACACGCCGTAGGCTGATTATCATGCAACACCTCCCGGACGTCGTCCCCGCAATGACGCATCGCTTCAAACCATCGCCGTGACATGGCACCGAGCGGACCGTGTTGGTCGTTCAACCAACGGTCCACAGAGGGATGGCGTCTTGCTGTGTTATCGAGGTGAAACAATGCTCTCATAAGAGTGGATCCACAAGGCTGCAATGCCGATCTACCGCCCTCGCTCAACGAGCGCCACGGGCAAAGTTGATTCAAGAAGTTTCATCATACTTGCTCAAGCAATAATCTTTTGCACCACTTCCCCCGCCACGTCGGTGAGGCGAAAGTTCCGGCCGTTGTGGAAGTAAGTCAGCTTTTCGTGGTTGAGGCCGAGCAGGTGCAGAATCGTCGCGTGCAGATCGTTGACGCTGACTTTGTCTGCGGCGGCTTTGTGGCCCAACTCGTCAGTCTGGCCGTAGTGAACGCCGCCTTTCACGCCGCCGCCCGCGAGCCACACGGTGAACGCGTGCGGGTTGTGATCGCGCCCCGGCTTCTCGCCCTTCTGCGATACCGGCAGGCGCCCGAACTCGCCGGCCCACACCACAAGCGTTGAATCAAGCAGGCCGCGTTGTTCCAGGTCGGCGAGCAACGCGGCAATCGGCTGATCGGTTTCTCCCGCGAACCCGCGATGGTTCTTTACGATGTCCGCGTGGCCGTCCCAACTACGCTCGTTTTCCATGCCGCCGGAATAAATCTGTACGAAGCGCACGCCGCGCTCGATCATCCGCCGCGCCGTCAGGCATTGCGCGGCAAAATGCGCGCACCGTTTGTCGTCGAGCCCGTAGAGCTGCTTGATGTGCTCCGGCTCGCGTTGCACGTCGAACGCTTCCGGCGCGGCAGTCTGCATCCGATACGCCAGTTCAAAGCTCTCGATGCGCGCGTTGAATTCGCGTTCCGCCGCGGCCTGCGCCACGTGATGCCGGTTCAATCGCGCGAGCAAATCGAGTTGCGCGCGTTGCTCGGTCGAAGACATTCCGGATGGCGGATGCAAATTCTCGATCGGATCGCCCTTGGGTCGCAGCCAGGTGCCTTGATAAATGCCGGGCAAAAATCCCGCGCCCCAGTTTTGCGAGTGGCCCTTCGGCAGGCCGCGATCCAGCGGGTCGGACATCACGACAAAGCTCGGCAGGTTTTGATTCTCCGTGCCCAGACCGTAAGTGACCCACGAGCCGACGCACGGAAAACCCATGCGTGTCATGCCGGTGTTGATCATGAACAGCGCCGGGCTGTGGTTGTTCGACTCGGTGTGGCACGAGTGAATGAACGCCATTTTGTCCACATGCCGCGCCATGTTCGGAAACAAATCCGACACCCACGCGCCGCTCTGTCCATGCTGCGCGAATTCAAACGGCGACTTCATCAGCGGCCCGACGGCGTCGGTGAAAAAACCGGTGTTCTTGTCGAAGCCAGGGAGTTCCTTGCCGTCGCGCTTCTGCAACTCCGGCTTATAATCCCACGTGTCCACCTGACTCGGACCGCCATTCATGAACAGCCAAATCACGGACTTAGCCTTCGTCGAAAAGTGCGGATGTTTTGGCGCGAGCGGATTTGAAATCTCGGCACCGCTCGCCGCCCGCGCGGACGGCAGCAAAAGCTTTTCATCGTTCAACAACCCGGCGAGCGCGAGCCAACCGAGTCCGCCACCCGCGCGCTTGAGCATTTCGCGGCGGGAGAGTGGTCGCGAGAATCGAGACTCGGAAGATGAAAACGGAATGTGCATATAAGGATTCTTCAAAGTCACTCTACGTAAACAAATTCGTTCAAGCTCATCACGACCTGGCAAAGATCGGCGAGCGCGAGCTTGTGGGCATCCGGTTTCTTGTCACTAGCGTACGCTTTCGTCTGTTGCTGAACGAATGCCACCGCGTCCGCCAGTTCCGCGTTCGTGGGCGGACGGCCCAGCGCAATCGCGTAGCCGAACTTGATCGCCTGCGGCAATGACTTCGCCGCCGCCGGCTCCAAGCGTTTCGCAAACTCGAGCGAGGCGGTGCGCACGTTCGTGTTGTTCATGAACAGCAGCGCTTGTGGGGCGATGGTCGTGCTCGGGCGGTTGCCGAGGCTCACGAGCGGCTCCGGCGCGTCGAAGAGTTGCATCATCGGCACGAGTTGGCTGCGTTTGATCATGAAGTAAATGCTGCGGCGATTTTGTTTTGAATCGAGCGTGCCGGGGCCGAACATGGTTTCATCCAAAGTGTCCGACACCGCGAGCACCGAGTCGCGAATCACTTCAGCTTCAAGCCGCCGGGGCACGCGACGCGCGAGCAACTGATTGTTCGGGTCGATTTTTTCCTTTTGCGGATCGCTCTGCGTGTCCTGCAGGTAAACCGCGCTCGTCATGATCAATTTGTGCAGCGGCTTCAAGCGCCAGCCGCCGCGGATCAGCTCGCCTGCCAGCCAGTCGAGCAATTCAGGATGCGTCGGCCGCTGGCCCTGCACCCCGAAATCATTCGGCGTCGCGACAATGCCCTCGCCGAGGTGATGCTGCCACAGCCGATTGACGATCACGCGCGCCAGCAAATTGCCCGCTCCTTGATCAGTGTCGGTGATCCAGTTCGCCAGCGCACGACGGCGATTCGAGAAGCGCGCTCCCTTCGGCGGCGGCGACTGCCAGCGTGTTTCCTTTTCCGGCGCGCGCATGAGCACTTGCAGAAAACTTTGCGACGCTACGTCGCGCTTTTGATCCGTGCTGCCGCGATTCAGAAAATGCGTCTCCTTGAAAAAGTCCGCGCCCTGCGTGTGCCAGCGCATCGGCGGATAGCCTTCGGCGCAAACCATCACCTTCGTGAGCTTCGGCTTCGGTGCTTGTTTGAGATGCGTTTGAATCGGCTCGTTCCATTGCTGCCAACCCGGCTCGCTTGTCTTCCACCACGCGAGCAATGCGACGCGATCTTCGCTTGAAATTGTTTCTGTGGATTTGCTGACGTGCAGCGCGGACAGCGACTCCATGACATTTGCGGGAATCACCGTTCCGTCCAAGCCAACCGGCTTGCTCGCGGTTGTGATCGAGAGACGCGGCCGGCCGATGTTGTGTTGATTGTTCACGGTGAATTCGAGCGTGAAAGTCAGCACGGTTCCACTGTCGAAACCGATTTCGGACTCCACCTCGAAAACCGCCGCGTGATCTTTGCCGAACTGCGGATCGATGGCCCAGCCCGTCTTTTTGTCGCCGTCGAGCGCGGCGGCGATGGAAAGATTCTTATCGTTCTGCTCGAAGCTCGCCTTGGGATTAACCAGTTTCACTTCGATGGTCTTTGTCGGTTCGGCGAGCGGCGCAGCGGTGAGTTTGATGCGACCAAGCCCGAAGTTCCCATTCGCAGCGCGACCCGGGCCGCCTTTGGCGAACGACTCGTGCGCCAACGCCTCGAGCCGGATCGCCGTGATGCCTTTAGTCTGCGTGTTCACGACGAAGGTGTAAGTGTCGAAATCCGCGTTGGTGCCGCTCGCCAGGACCGAACCATCGTCGAGCTTCGTGAAAGTCGCGCCGCCGGACGATTTGGAACTCGCCAATTCGAGCAACGACCAGCCGGTGCGCGTCGGCATTTTCGCGCCGGACGCCAGCCATTGCTCGAAGCGAGCAGGAAGTTGGTCTCGTTCGTATTTTTCGAGCGCAGCCACTAGCGGCGCGTGCTCGACGTCAAATTTCGCTTTGTCCTCGCGATAAATTTCCGGATTCAAATCCAGTTCGATGTCACTGCGCACCGTGGTCGTGAACGTCGAGAGCAGCCGGTAGTAATCGCTCGTCGGAATCGGATCGAACTTGTGGTCGTGACAGCGCGCGCAGCCGATGGTCAGGCCGAGCATCGCGGTGCCGGTCATCGCGGCCATGTCATCCAGCGCGTCGTAGCGCGTGCGCTCGACTTCGTTCGCCGTGATCTGCGTGGGGAAAACGCCCGCACCGAGAAAGCCAGTCGCCATCAGCGCGAGCGGATTGTCCGGCTCGAACTCGTCGCCCGCAAGCTGCCACCGGACGAATTGATCGTAGGGCATGTCCTGATTCAACGCCTTGATGACAAAGTCGCGGAAGTGATAGGCGAACGGCCGGTCGTAATCGTGCTCGAAGCCGTGGCTCTCGGCGAAGCGCGCCACGTCGAGCCAGTGCCGGCCCCAACGCTCGCCGTAGTGCGGACTCGCCAGTAAGCGGTCGATCAGTTTGGCGTAAGCGTCAGGCGACTTGTCATTCAGAAACACTTCGACTTCCTCGGGCTTCGGCGGCAGGCCGATTAAATCGAAGTATGCGCGGCGAATGAGCTTCCGCTTCGCGGCGACCGGATTGGGCTTCAAATTCTTCGCCGCCAATTTTTCGAGAACGAAATTGTCGATCAGCGTGCGCGGCCACGTTTTGCTTTTCGGATCAGCGAGCGCGGAGATCTCGACTTGTTTCAACGGCCGGAAAGCCCAGTAGTCGCGATCGACGTCGGTGACGGTGGAACGAGGTTTGGCGGTCGGCAATTTTTCGAGCAGCGGTTTGTCGTAAGGCGCGCCGTTGTCGATCCACGCGGCGATTTGGCGGATGGCATCGTCGGAAAGCTTTTCTTGCTTTGACGGCATGTGCGGGTCGTCGGTGTGGCTGATCAGTTTGACCAGCTTGCTGGCCTTCGCGTCCCACAGAACAATCGCCGCGCCTTCCGCGCCGCCGTTGAGCAAACCTTCACGAGTCGTGAGATCGAACTCGCCCTTCGTCTTTTCGCCGCCGTGGCACTTCAAGCAGTTCTCGTTGAGCACCGCGCGCACGGACTGATAAAAGAGCTTGAGGCCGCGCGCCATTCGCTCCGCATGGTCGGACGGAAGTTTGGTCGTGGCATCGGGGACTGAAGGTGGTTGGGCAAAGCCGGCGAAAGCCGCAAGCAAATACAGCAGACAAATTTTCCGTTGAAGCAATTTCAGCATTGGAATTTTTTTATCGCGCTCAACACACTTCATCCGCGAAAAAACGCCACTGGTTCATCGACTGCCATACCAAATGGACTTGGCGCAGCGGCAACAAGCTCCGGGGCCAAGTCCAATTTCGATTCAAGTGGTCGCGCCAGCGTCGAGAAAATTCGCGGAGGCTTCAACCGCTTCCAGAGAAAACTGTAGGAGGCTGTTCTTCGCCGCGTGATGGCATCCGGCAGCGCGCTCGACGGAAGCAAGGGCCGCAGAAAATCATCGGGCACTTCTGCAATCGCCGCGTGAATGACAGCACGACTCAATTTCTGCGCGAGCAGTTCATCTATTTCTTCAAGTTTTGTCGCCAGTCGCACGAGAACGTGCGGCTCCACCAAGGTCATTGGCCGGCGAGGCGAGTCCTCGGTAACAGAAGGCCAGTCGTGGTGAAAACCAAGCGCAGCGCCGTGATCGATCAACCACAACTGATCCCCGTGGACAAGCAGGTTCGGATTTCGTACTGTGCGATCCGGATTCATGACCAGACCATCCAGCCAGACAATCGTGGACGCCGTCTCGTGACTGATGCGATGAAGATCCTGAAGCCGCACGTCGTAGGCTCCGTCCAGAAATTCAAATCCAAGATTGCATCCACGGCTGGCGTTTAAGATGTCTGCCAGCTCGTCGTTGCGATCGTCCGATACCAAACCGTCATCGAAGGTGATTAGCACGCGGCGAGGGACGCGCAGGCCCAGCGCTTCTGCAAGCACAGCGACGATGATTTCGGCAACGAGCGTGGACGTTCCTTGCGCGGCTCCACGCAGCTTCGTGAAGAAGTGTCCGGCGTCGGTTTCAATCACGACGGGTAAAGAACTGCCCCGACGTTCAGCGCGCAAAACGCGGATAGCACGATGGGTTTGCATCACCTCGTCGTGTAGAAAATCGACTTTTGAGATCGTTGATCCGTCATCGTCTTTCTTACTTTCCGCCACTGGAACAAGGACGCACTCGAAGCGTAAGCGGCAACACCACCAACGAGGCCAATCATGCCAGCGCCCCATTTTTGAACAATGGCTCCAACGTCTGGATAGTAACTGCATACCATCTTGTCATCATCGCCGCCAGCTTCGCCACGAGTGATGAAAATTCCGCCCGTTTCAGTTGTCGCGCAGGTGTAGGTTCCCCAAATTGCAATCGATACTCCGGCGATGAGTGCCAATATCAAAATGAGGGCTTTTGCGAAGCGAGGCTTTTGCATATCTCGTCGATAGAACTTTCTCTTTTCATTTCGACAAAACACTCGCGTTGTCGTCACTACTCCGGCAGCGGCCTCCCCTTCGTTTCCGGCGCGAGCCAGATGAGCGCCATGCCGACGACATAAACAAGCACGATGGTTTCGCCGGCTTTCGGATAGCTCTTTCCGAAAAAGCTCATGAGCACCGGCATTTGCCACGCGCCGAGCGCGGCGAGGATGCGCCCGAAGTTGAAGGCGAGTCCCTGACCCGTGGCGCGCGCGCGAGTGGGGAACAACTCCGGCAGATACAATGGCAGCCAGCCGTAGAACGAAGCCGTCGTGAAGCCGACGAAAAACACGACCACGAAGAAAGTCCCGCTCACTTCGCTGAAACCGCGAAAGAGTCCTTGGCAAACTGCGAGTGAACTCAGGCAAAGTAAAAAGTAAGTTGGCCGCCGTCCGATTGCTCCGCCGAGCAAAGCCGCCGCGACACAACCGAACGCCGCGCCGAGTGATTGGTAGAATTGCGTCCACGCCTTGACGACAGGTTGTTTGCCACCAGTCATTTGATCGGCCCAGAGCGGAATCCATTGCACGATGCCCCACGTCACGATAAGCGCGACGGACGCGAACGCGATGGCCAGCAGCGTGCTCCTGAGCAGCGTCGGTGAGAAAACTTCCCGTACCGGGCTGGCGCTGGATTTTTTCACCGACGATTTCCATTTCTCCGATTCGGGCACAAAGAGCCGGATGAAAAACGTGAGCGCCGCCGGTGCCGCGCCGACCATCATCACCCAACGCCAGGAGTTTTGCGAAATGGGGAAAACGATGCCGAAGACCGCAATGAGACAATAACCCAAGTTCGCTGACGCGCCGATCAACGCCGCCATCAACGGACGCTTGCCCGACGGCCAGGTTTCCATGACGAGCGCGACGCCCAGCGCCCATTCACCGCCCATGCCGAGCGCGGCAATGAAACGCAGCGCGGCCAGATGCCACGGCTCCGCAGCGAAGTAGCACGCGCCGGTGAAGAGCGAGTAAGCAAGGATGCTCCACGTCATCGCCTTCACGCGGCCCACGCGGTCGCCGAGCCAGCCAAAGACGAGTCCACCGCACGCCGCGCCGACGAGAAACAGCGCGGTGATGATGCCCATCCAATGCTGCACGAATGATTCGTCGAGAATCGCGTGGAGCTTCTGCATGTGCTGCAGCGCGGGCCGTGCGACGAGCGGGAAGATGCCCATCTCCATGCCGTCAAACATCCAGCCCAGAAACGCCGCGAGCAGCGCCATCCATGCGCCCTGGTTGAGCTTCGCGGCGTGGGTGGATTGCGGTGGCGCGGGTTCGTTAGCGATGTGGCTCATGGAATTTGATGCGTTCGACGAATCGACGAGAAAACATTTCACGTCGATTGCAGCCAGCCTTTCAAAACCGCGAGGTCACGCCGCATCGCTTCGACAAGGCCCGCGCGTGTTTTGGGATTTCCCTGGCCGGCGTAATCATATTCGGTGTGCATCGAGATCGGCGCGTGGTAATGCCACGATTTCAGGAGTTTGAAGTAATCCGTCGTCGCAATGTCGCCTTGTCCGAACGCGCAGGACTTTCCGTGGCGCCTGGCATCCTTCACGTAGGCGACTTTGAAGTGCGACTTGAGTTTTTCAAACTCGCTGCGCCACGTATCAGGGATTTCGATCAACGCGTGGCCGATGTCGAATGCGATTCCGATTTGGCGTGGATCGAATTCGCCCACGATTTCCATGAGGTCGTTTACTTTTGCGCCCACGTAGTCGCCGCCGGAATGATTCTGGTAGATGGCGCACACGCCGAGCTGTTTGTTCATCGCCGCGAGATCTTTGAGTTGCGCTTTGATTTCGCGAAAAAGCTGCTCGCGCGATGGGGCGGCTTTGTAGTGCCACCAGTTGAGGCGATAATACTTCACGCCCAGTTTGGCGGCGGTGCGCAACACTGTTTCCGCGTGCGGTGTCGCCGGGCTGGTGATCGCGGTCGTCAGCAGGAGCAATTTCAACTTGTGTCGCTTCAGAGCCTCGGCCATGCGCGGCATGTCCTCCGCGGCGCGTTCTGGCAGGATTTGTCCGGCGGGCCGAACCGGACAATCGATGCCATCGAGTCCGGCCTCGGCCGTCACGGCGGCCGTTTCCTCGAAGTCGAGTTTTAGTTCCTGGTGAACTTTACTGAAACTAGCGATGGGCAATCGTGGCCAGGCATTTGATGCGGCGAAAAGACGGGCGGTTGGCAACGTGCCAGACGCAACCGCAACCGCGCTGGTTTTGATCAAAAACTCGCGGCGTGAAAAGGAAGTAGTGGCGTTCATGGCAGGTGGTTGATGGCATTCACGGTATCCAGACAAGTTCGGGATTGTTGGTTCGCCCGCGGTCGCGCGCAAAATCCCAGTAGGCGGTGTTCTTGAATCGCGCCACGTGCCCGTCCAGAAAAAGGATTTGCGCGCCCTGGTTGTGGAGGTTCGTGTGAATATTGTTCCATTGGGCGACACCGGCGAGTCCGCCGTTGTCGAAGAGCCAGACGGCTCGGGTCGGCTCTCGAATCGTAGAATGGCGTACCTGGCGGATGTCCGGATCGCCGGTACCGTTGATGTGTATGTTGAGACAATAATGAAACAAGTTTGTGCCGGTGCTGCGGCGCTGGTTGGCCGGACAGAGCCAGATCAACCGCTCTGTAGTTCCGTTCTTGTTCGTGCGGAATGACATTTCGTGATACGGCGGCAGGCCCATCACTTTCGGCAGATCCACGTACCAGCCTTCCTTCGTAGAAGCGCCGTTCGGCGCGCCGTCCTTCGGCAGGAAGTCGTCGTTCTCCCCCACGAAAAGATGCGTCGCGATGCCCCACTGCCGGAGATTGTTGAGGCAAGAAATGCCCTGCGCTTTCGCTTTCGCCTTCGCCAGCGCGGGCAGCAGCATGCTCGCGAGGATCGCAATGATGGCAATGACCACTAGCAGCTCGATCAAAGTAAACGCTGCCGCAGGTCGCGTTGCCAGGCGCACGTTCACTGGAAAATAAATCGCTGCCGCGCGCGTTTTCATTTCAAGGCGAGCCGATGCGGAAAAAGCGCGTCGGCACATTCGCCGGCGGAATTTGAAAACTGGCGTTCGTGGCGGAAAACACCAACCCGCTCGCGATGGTGGCAAATTTGCCGGGCACGCTGTCCGCCTTGAGCACCGAGTAAGTTCGGTTTGTGTCCGCGATCCAGCGCAGCACGAAGGGCTGGCTGGCGGTGGCGTCAATGGCGATCCGGATGCGCGGGATGAGTGCGCCCGGAAAAACATCGCCGCCGATTTGCACGCCAGGCGACGACGCGGCCGACGCGACCGTGGCGTGCGGACGGAACGGGCCGTTGATCTCCGGCACCCGCACCAGCGAGCCATTCGTGCTGAGGCTGCCACCGCGATAAACAAGCCGCGCGACAAGCTGGTCGCGCGCATTCCGCAGCGACAACGATTCGGTGCCGGAGTTTTGCAACGAAAGCGAACCGCTGCTCGCGGGCACGGCCGGCACCGGCAGCTTTGGAGCAAAGCCCGCCAACGGTCCGCCGTACACGACGACGGCGTTCGATGACTCCAACATCACCGAGCTTCCAAATTCATGCCGCAGCGCCGCCGAATCGTGGAGCGTCCAGTCGAGCAATTCCACGTCCGCGCCCGACCAATTCACGAGTTCGACAAACTCATCCTGGCTTGTTGGATTCGGTGCGAGCGGCTCGCGATGGAGCGGGTTGAAAAACGAAGCGTTTGTGTTCGCCGTCGGATTGGCCAGAAATTCGTTGAAGGCGATTTGTTGCTCGACCGGCGTAGGCACGTAAATGTTCCAACGCGCCGTATTCGTAGCCGTCCCGCTGAATGCCTGCAGGGAAAAAGTAAATTCGCTCCCGGCCTCGTGATCCGTCGCCGCAAAAGTGAACATCGCCG
>JACPZS010000058.1 GCA_016195385.1 Verrucomicrobiota bacterium | reverse complement strand
GAGCGCGACAACGCCAACGTCCACCGCGGCATCCATGAATTAAGCAACCGCGCCACCGGCGCCTACGAAGCCGCGCGCGAACGTGCCGCGAAGTTCATCAACGCCCGCGCCCCGCAGGAAATCATTTTCACTCGCGGCACCACGGAGGGCATCAACCTGGTCGCGAGCACCTGGGCACTCCAACACCTCAAGGCCGGCGACAAGATTCTCCTCTCGGAACTCGAACATCACAGTAACCTCGTCCCGTGGCAGATGGTCGCCGAACGCACCGGCGCGAAGCTTGCCTACATCCCCATTACCGGCGACGAAGGCACGCTCGACCTGAGCCGCCTCGATGAGCAGCTCGCCGACGGCGTGAAGCTGCTGTCGATCACGCACATCTCAAACTCGATGGCCGTGGTCAATCCTGTCGCGGACATCTGCGCCCGAGCGCGCAAGCACGGCGTCGTCACCGTCATCGACGCCGCGCAAAGCGCCGGGCATCTGCCGCTCGACGCGCAGGCCATCGATTGCGATTTCCTGGCTTTCAGCAGCCATAAGATTTGCGGCCCGACGGGCATGGGCGTGCTCTACGGTCGGCGGGAACTGCTGGAGAACCTTCCACCCTACCAGGGCGGCGGCGAAATGATTTCCAAGGTCGAATACTTCCACACCGACTACAACGTGCCACCGCACCGCTGGGAAGCCGGCACGCCGCACATCGAAGGCGCGGTCGGCCTGCACACTTCGATGGATTACCTCGACGCCATTGGCCGCGACCGCATTTTCGCGCACGATCAGGAACTCGCCGAGTATTGTGCCGAGCGCTTGCGCGAGTTCGACGGCATCCGCATCTTCGGCCCGAAGAAAGGCCGCGCTGGCCTGGTCAGCTTCGTCCTCCCGCAGGCCCATGCCCTCGACGTCGCCACCATGCTTGACCAGCGCGGCGTCGCCGTGCGCATGGGGCATCACTGCAACCAACCCCTGCACGACAAGCTCGGCGTCCCCGCCACCCTCCGCGCCAGTTTTTACTTCTACAACACCCGCGACGAAGTCGATCGCTTCATCGAGATTCTGCGGAAGGTGAACAAGCTGTTCACTACTTGAAAATGAATCCGCGTTATCAGGAATGGCTGAAGTATGTGTTCGATCACGAGGTTACTTATCCAGAATGGTATTTTTCAACCGACGACTCCGACTGCTCCAATTTTGGAGCATCAGACTCAGAAACTGCCGAGCTTATCGAGTTAACATTTCGTCGCGCAGGAGAAGACTTGGTTCAATTCACCGACGCGCAAGTGGATCAAGGCATTAACTATCTCGCCAGCCCTTCCTGCTCCAACTACATGTTTGCTGTCCGTGATGGCGAGGTGCCTCTTGCAAAGAAACTATCTGCAATTGATAGCATTTATTCTCTTTATGCGAACTGCTTTGCTAGAAGATGCTCCGAAATCCTTGGTCACCTCGACGAGAAGGGATCAGCGTTGAATGACGTTTGCTACATGTTCTGGGATGTTTGCGTCCTCGGTTATCTCGAAAAATCAGCAGAGAAGGCGGCGCTGGCTGAAGCAGTCTTTGCCGTGCTTGAAAAGACTTTGACCATTGAGCATCGCGCTTGTCGCGAAGGCGCGCTCCACGGTCTTAATCACCTTGCTCCCTTTTTTCCGACGCGCGTAAAGGCGGTCGTTGAAAAGTTTTTAAGCGCGACAAAATTGGACGAAGATATGTTACGCTACGCGACTTCAGCCGCCAAAGGAATGGTTCAATGAATCTATGGTTTAACCCAACGCTGGCCGTTTGCTCGTCCCGCAGGATTGCAGAGGGCGCGAGCTTGCCCTCTCTCCCGGCCGCCGCTAGTTTACGCCCATGAGCAAAGCGGAAATTCTGCAAGAGCTGCCGAAATTGCGGCACGAAGAGCGAACCGAAATCCTGGAACATCTCTGTGAATTGGAAGAGCGCGACCAGATGAATGGAGTCGGCCCGACCCCTGCGGAAAAAGCGCTGTTGGATGGAGAGTTTGAGGCGTATCGACAGAATCCGGACGACGGTTCGTCCTGGCAGGAAGTGCAAGCACGGCTTCGCGGTAGGTCCAAGCAGTGAAGCGACGCGTGACCATCCGCCCGCGTGCCGAATCGGATCTTCAGGAAGCGAAACTTTACTATGATTTGCAGCGTCCGGGATTGGGCGACGATTTCCTTGTCAGTGTGGGAGAATCGATTGGCTATCTTGAGGAACACGCGGAAAGGCGGTCGATTTACTATCGTGGTTTTCGCCGCATTATCACACGCCGCTTTCCATACAAAATGTTTTACCGAATCGAAAACGATCGAATCGTCGTGTTTCGAATCCTGCATGTGAAACAGGATCACTTGCGAAAATTGGACTAGCCGGGCAGCAATTGCATGACATCGACAACGAATCTCAATCCGCAAACGACCTTGCGCGACGTGCTCGCTGCCTATCTAGGCGCGCAGCGGGCGTTGTTCAAACGCTATCACATCGGCGGGTGCAGCAGTTGCGCCTTCCAGCCGGACGAAACGCTGGAACAACTTTGCGCACGGAATGGCGGCCTCGATGTGGTCGAGATGATCGAGCATATCCAAACCAGCCACGAGCAGGATGAGAAAATCTTGATCGTGCCAAAGGAACTCGCCCGCCTGCGCGCCGAGAATCCTTCGCTCCACCTGCTTGACGTGCGCACGCGCGAGGAACATGAAGCTGTCCGCATCGAAGGCTCCGTGCTGATGTCGCAGACGACGATGCAGGAAGTTCTCGGCAAATGGCCGCGCGAAGAGTTGTTCGTGATTTACGATCATGAAGGGAAACGCGCGCTGGACGCGGCGGCTTACTTCGCGGGCCACGGATTTCAGAACGTCCGCTGCTTGCGCGGCGGCATTGATGCATGGTCGCAGGAAGTGGAACCCGAGTTGCCGCGCTACAATTTAGGGTGACGATTTAGCGCTGGAACGCAGAAGTAAGAAGAAGTTGGAAGATTCTTCTCTGCGTCTCCGCGCCTCTGCGGTTAAGTTGAAGTGGATTTTATGAACGACGATCTCCAAAAGCGCATCACTGAAGCGATGCGCGACCCGAAGAACTTGGGCGAGCTCGAAGGCGCTGACGCCGTCGGCACCGTGGGCAATTCCGACTGCGGCGAGATGCTGCGCATGTGGATCAAATATAAACAGGAAGGCGGTCGCAAAGTCATCGACCGCGCGACGTTTCAATCGTTCGGCTGCGAGACGGCCATCGCGGTGGCAAGCCTCGCCACGGAGTTGATTCGCGGCAAGACGGCGGAAGAAGCGCTGGCGATGAAGGGCGATGAACTCGCGGGCGAACTTGGCCCGCTGCCACCAATGAAGATCCATTGCGCACAACTGGTGGAAGGAGCGCTGCGTTCGGCGCTCGCGCCCGCAGCCAGCGCGATTCCATCCGCGCCTGCCGCGGCATCGTCGAACTCCACCGGCGGTTTGCTGGAGAACATGCTCCAGCCCACGGAGAAACCCGGCGGCGTGCGCGTGGTTTTTCTCAAGCCGGACGCGCCGAAAAATTGAGCCGCTGCTTCGCACGGGTTTCGCGTGTCCCTCGTACGCAAAGTTTTCGCACATGCAAGCCTTCTTAAATCGCCGACAATTTCTCGCTCTCGCCGGGCTTGCTCCGGCGGCAATGGTCGTAAGCTGTCAGACGACGAACCACGACCACACGCTTCACAGGCGTCGCTCGGCGCGATTCTTTTTCGTCTCCGAAGGCAGGACGGCGTTGATCAATGCTGATGGCACCGGGTTGCGTTTCCTGGATTTGAATGTTCCCAATCAAGCTACCTGGCAGCCGGCGGACTTTTTCTCCGATGGCCGCCGCGTTTTGCTGTTGAGCATGGAGCCGCGCCGCGATGGCCCGGGGCGGTCGTTCGAGGAGTATTACACGCAGACTCCTACGCATCTTTGGATTTACGACCTTGATTCCGGAGCGCTGAAAGAAATCGCCACACGCGAACGCATGGCCCCGTTTATTACGCCGCAACTTTTGCTGAACGATGAACGAATGCTCGTGCAAGTCGTTCGCAACAAAGTCGGCCAGACCTTCAGCATGAACCTCGACGGAACGGACGCGCGCGAGTTCACGCGCGCAGGCGAGGGCTTGCCTTATGGCTTGAGCCTAAGCCCGGACAAACGTCGCGTCGCCTGGCACCTCGCCAGCCCGGCCGGCTACCAGATTTGGACCAGCGATGTTGGTGGCGCGCAGCGAATCAAGGTCGCCGGTCAATCCGGTCATCTCTACTTCGGCCCCGCGTGGTCACCCGACGGGAATTGGCTGGCGTATCAAGATTGCCTGCCTGGCACCGATCCCGGTCACGATTGGTCGGATGTTTGCGTGAGCCGTCCGGATGGATCGGAGCAAAGTGTGTTGACCAGCGGAGGCTCGATGTGGTTCGGCGCGACGTACGGCAATCTGCGCAAACGCGGTGGCGGCTCGAACATCGTGGCGTGGACGCACGACAACGCGATTCTTTTCCCACGCCGATTGCCCGAATCCAAAGTTGCGTGGGAGTATCAACCGCGGCGACCGGACACCGATCATTTTAATCGCGACTACAAACCTGAACTCGCTCGCGGCGGCACGGAAATTTGCCGACTCGATCCGCGCGATGGCTCGGTCACGCGTCTCACTCAATCCGATCCTCCCGTGTGGGATTTTCGGGCAAGCGAATCTTCCGACGGTCGCTGGATTGTTTTCTGCCGTGCGGCGACGAGGGACATGCCGGAAATTTGGGTGATGGATTCCGATGGACGAAATCCACGCCGCATCACGAAAGGGCCGGAAGATCGCGGAGTCGATCATCCGCGGTGGCTGCCGCAACGAATCCACCGCACATGAAGTGGAGATTCCGGCGCAACTCCTTGACTTTTCTGCGCGCTTCCAAAAACTCACTCAGCTATGTCAACGATGCCGACCGAATTCAAAAACGTCACTGCCGTCGCGAAAGCCAATGTGTATTTCGACGGCAAAGTCGTGAGTCACACAGTCCTGTTTCCAGATGCGAGCAAGAAGACTCTCGGGCTGATTTATCCGGGCAAATTCCATTTCGACACGGACAAGGCGGAGCGGATGGAAATCATCGCGGGGCAATGCGCGGTGAAACTCGACGGCCAATCCGCGTCGAACGTTTATGCCGCCGGCCAGGCGTTTCACGTGCCCGCGAAATCGGGCTTCGACATCGAAGTGCAGCAGGGTATTTGCGAATATATCTGCTCGTTTATTTCCACGTAGCGACTTTTTGTTCTTCGCGCCTTGGCTCGTTTAAGCCGTTCCCGTTTTGTCGGCGAGCATTGGGACGCGCCAGACTCGGTACGCCGCTTCAAAGCCACGGAACTTGACTTCGATGGTTTCGACTTCGATGGGATGATCCAAAAAGAACCGGCGCGTTTCCGGTCGCTGAAAAAATTCATCGGACATCACCAAATCATCGCCCTTGCTGCAATCGACCAGACGCGCGGCGAAATTGATCGCCGTGCCGAAGAAATCCAATTTCTCGTTGGCGTTGACGGCGAGGCACGGGCCGACGTGCAGGCTGGATTTCAAAGCGACCACGGGCGGCGCACCGGCTGCGAAACCGGCTGCGCGGAGCGACGCGTGCATTTGTTTGACCGCGAGCAACGCTTCATCCACTTGACTGAATACCGCCATCACCGCGTCGCCGATGGTCTTCACGACCGCGCCGTGATGTTCCTGAATCGCGCGGCGCAGCACGACAAAATGGTCGCGCACCACGGCGTAGGCGCGTCCGTCGCCGACCTGATTGTACATCGCCGTCGAGCCACGCAAGTCGGTGAACAAAACGATCTGCGAGCCGACGCTGATTTGTTCGTGCGGCGAAATGACCTCCGTCGCGAAAAGATCGCGGAACTCCTGCCAGTTCGTAACGCGCGCGGCGGTCAGGATGTCTTCGCTCCAGGCGAGACGTTCCAGACAAACCTGCACCGGGAAAGGATTCGGGTTAACAATCGCCATTTCCTCGTGGTCGCCGGCTTGATCCGCAAACGTGATCCGAAATTCCTCTGGCTGACATTCGATCGTGCGCGGGACGCCCGACGAATCACTTTCGTCGCCAGCAAAATTAGTGGCCTGGCGAACCTGCGGCGAACGCAAGCGCCAGCCGGCCTTTAGTGATGGCAACTTCCACGAACGCCCCTCGCCCGGCTGGAGCACAATTTGCGCGGTGACGTGCGGTTTGCCGCCTGGACCGGCCAGACAAAAAGTTTGCCGATCCAACGGGCGTACCGCCGGGTGGATGCTGAATTTTAATTCAACCGATCGATCAAACTCGGCATCAAAACCTATCTGGCACACTTCACAATGCGTTTTGCGTTCGAGTTGCGCCAGCGAGGTCGTCGGCGGTTGACGGGAGGAACGGCAATTCGGGCACAAGATTTCCCAGCGCAAGTCCAGCAATCCCGCGCTGGTCGCCGCCAGAAAAAGCCGGAGCACTTCCCATGCGTCGGCGTGCCACGCGCGCGCCACCGCCAGCGGACGAAGGTGCCCGGCCTCGACATCCGGCACATTGCGAATCAGCGTGGTCAGTTTTTCAATCAACCCCGCGGATTGGCCTTCGTGCCGCAGTTTCGTCAGTCCCACGCTCAACGGTTCTGCCGCCGGCGTCGCCCGCGGCAACCTCGGCAGCGCGTTTGACTCACGCCCGTTCAAGTGCGCCGTGACATGCGCAAGGATCGATGCGAAGCCGCGCAACGATTGCGGCCCGATCACGTAACGTGTGAGCCAGGCGAACACGGCGTTGCGGGGAGAAAAATCCGAGCACACGCGCACGATGGCACCGTTGCCGCCGTCCGATCGAAACTCGACGCCCAATTTCGCCTCCCGAAAAGGACCGCGCTCAAACACGCGCTGCACGCGATAAAATTCATTCTCCAGCCACTCGAACGGATGCTCCCGCCAACGCAACTCCGTGCCGAACATGCGCGCCCGCGCCATCACTTCGCTCCCACCGGCTGGCGCGGGTTTGAATTCGTAGGTCACGGGCGGAAGTCCCAGCGAGCGGTTGATCCAGTCAGTCTGACTGAGCACAGGCCAGATTTCGCGCGTTGGAAAAGGAACGGCAAATTCGCGTTCGATCCGAATGACGGCAGGCATGAGGCATGATGGGACGCGTTTTGAAATGACGCAAGCGCGCGGAGCAAATCGCGCTCGCCGACGGCGCGTTGTGGCTCAAGATCCTAATTTTTCACCAATTGCCAGCGGATGCCCGCGCAGGAATTCCGAAGTGTGCAATCGGCGTCCGCCTTCGAGTTGGAGTTGAAGAATCTTCAAAGCCCCTTCGCCACAACGCACGACGAGACCGTTTTGATTCGCCTGCCGAATTTCTCCCGGCTCTCCTTCGGCGCAATCCACGACCTCTGCCTGCCAGATTTTAAGCAACCGCGCTTTGCCGCTGGCACAGACTTGCGTGCTTGCGCCCGGCCACGGCGTGAAGGCACGTATGCGGTTTTGCAGAATCTGCGCAGATTGGGTCCAGTCGATGCGCCCATCATCCTTGGAAATTTTCCGGGCGTAGCTCGCGCCTTCCGCCGGTTGCGCAAGCGGCGTGAGTTTTCCGGCGACATAGTCGGGAATGGTTTCGACAAGCAACTGCGCGCCCAGTTGCGCAAGCCGAT